>VBDE01000113.1 GCA_005883665.1 Betaproteobacteria bacterium | reverse complement strand
CGAGCCAGCCCAGCCCGAAGAACAGCGCGAACCCGAACAGCCACCAGAGCTCGAAGTCCATGGAGAGTTCGACCTAGGTATGCGGCGGCAAGCTGTGATTGCCGGCCGCACGCAGCTCGCGCTCGAGCTTCTGGATTTCGCGACGCTGCCCGAGCAGGCGCGAGAGGCAGGCGAGAACCCCGATCGCGGCGCCGAAAGCGAAAAACAGGAGCAATGCCAGGATCATCGGGGTCTCCCAGGTCCGCCCGAGGAAGAAGCGCAGCGTCACCGGATCCGTATTCATGAGCGCGAAGGCAAATAAGGCGAGGAACAGCAGCACGCGCAACAGCCACGACAGATGAGTGATGAGCTTCATCTAATCACGGACTCCAAAGCAAACGGCGGCACCTCGTCGATGCCGCCGTCCGCATGCCGCTGGCCCAGGCTCCTATTTTTGATCGACTCTCTCGCGCAGTTCCTTGCCGGCTTTGAAATGCGGCACGAACTTCTCCGGCACGTGCACCCTCTCGCCCGATTTCGGATTGCGCCCGACGCGCGCCGGCCGGTGGTTCAGCCCGAAACTCCCGAAGCCGCGGATCTCGATGCGTTGCCCTTTTACGAGGCTCTGCGTCATCGCATCCAGGATCATCTTGACGGTGAATTCGGCATCCTTGGCGACGAGTTGTGAATAACGCGTCGCGAGCCTCGCAATAAGTTCGGACTTGGTCATGCCGGTCGATTATTGTTGAGCGTTCTTGTTGTCCAATTTCGCCTTCAGGAGCGCGCCCAGGTTGGTGCTCCCCGTGCTGGCCGCGCTTTCGCTCTGGAGCTTGGCCATCGCTTCGTTCTCCTCGGCAAATTCCTTCTGCTTGACCGAAAGATTGATGGTTCGGTTCTTGCGGTCGACGTTGATGATCATCGCCGTGACGCTGTCGCCTTCTTTCAGATGGCTGCGGGCATCCTCGACGCGATCACGGGAGATCTCGGATGCGCGCAGGTAACCCTCGAGGTCGCCGCCCATCGCGATGACCGCCCCCTTGGCATCGACCGACTTGACGGTGCCCGAGATGAGCTTGCCCTTTTCGTGGCTCGCGACGAAGTTGTTGAAAGGATCGCCTTCGAGCTGTTTGATCCCGAGCGAAATCCGCTCGCGCTCGACATCGATCGACAGCACCTGCGCCTCGGTCTCCTCGCCCTTCTTGAAATTGCGCACCGCCTCCTCGCCGGGCAGCGTCCAGGACAGGTCCGAGAGGTGCACCAGACCGTCGATTCCGCCCTGAAGCCCGATGAAAATGCCGAAGTCGGTGATCGACTTGATCTGGCCTTTTACCTTGTCGCCCTTCTTGAAGTTCATCGAGAACTCCTCCCAGGGATTGGGAAGGCACTGCTTCATCCCGAGGGAGATGCGGCGACGCTCCTCGTCGATCTCGAGGATCATGACCTCCACCTCGTCGCCGAGCGCGACCACTTTCGACGGATGCACGTTCTTGTTGGTCCAGTCCATCTCCGACACGTGCACCAGGCCCTCGATGCCCTGCTCCACTTCGACGAAGGCGCCGTAGTCGGTCAGGTTGGTCACCTTGCCGAACAGGCGGGTCCCGGTCGGATAACGGCGCGAGAGACCCACCCAGGGATCCTCTCCCAGCTGCTTCAAGCCGAGGGAAACGCGATTCTTCTCGGTGTCGAATTTCAGCACCTTCGCGGTGACCTCGTCGCCCACATTGAGCACTTCGGAAGGGTGCTTGACGCGCCGCCAGGCAAGGTCGGTGATGTGCAGCAGGCCGTCGATTCCGCCCAGATCGACGAACGCGCCGTAATCGGTGATGTTCTTGACGATGCCCTTGACGACGGCGCCTTCCTGCAGGTTCGCGAGCAGCGCCTGGCGCTCCGCGCCTTGCGAGGCTTCGAGCACCGCGCGCCGGGACACGACCACGTTGTTCCTCTTGCGGTCGAGCTTGATGACCTTGAACTCCATCTCCTTGCCCTCGTAGGGCAGGGTGTCCTTGACGGGGCGGATGTCGACGAGCGACCCGGGCAGGAAGGCGCGGATGCCGTTGGTCATGACGGTGAGGCCGCCCTTCACCTTGCCTGAAATGATCCCCTTCACGAGCGTGCCGGCTTCGAGCGCCTTTTCCAGATCGAGCCAGGCCGCGAGGCGCTTCGCCTTGTCGCGCGACAGGCGCGTCTCGCCGTAACCGTCCTCGAGCGCTTCGATGGCGACGCTCGTGAAATCACCGGGCTTGACCTCGACTTCGCCCTTGTCGTTCTTGAATTCCTCGATTGCGATGAAGGATTCGGACTTGAGGCCGGCATTGACGACGACGTAGTTCATGTCCACGCGGACGACTTCGGCGGTGATCACTTCGCCCGTGCGCATTTCCTTGCGCGTGAGGCTTTCCTCGAAAAGGGCCGCGAAGTTCTCCTCCGGGGAAGCCGCTGCGGGGGTTGCATTCGACATAGAAAAAATTACCTGCATCGTGCCCGTCTGCGAAGACGGGGTTCGTTGATCCACGACAAAAAAGCCAAGTCAAACGGTACTTGGCTTGATGTCACCTGTTCCCCCCGCGGTACCAATCCACAATCTGGGCCGCCGCTTGCTCGGCGCTCATCGACGTCGTGTCGAGAGGCCGCGCTCCGGAGCTTTGCTTGAGGGGCGCCACGCTGCGTGTCACATCGCGTGCGTCGCGCTCGCGCAAATCCTGCAAAAGGGCGGCCAGTGTAGCAGCGATTCCTTTTTCTTTCAACTGTTTATACCGACGTTCCGCACGGGCCTCCGGGCTCGCGGTGAGGAACACTTTGAGCTCGGCATCGGGGAACACGATCGAGCCCATGTCACGCCCCTCGGCGACCAGCCCCGGGGGCTTGCGAGCCGACCGCTGCCTGTCCAAAAGAGCCCGGCGCACCCCGGGCAAGGCCGCTACCCGCGAGGCCGCGAACGAGTTCTCCTCGGTGCGGATGGCGTCGGTTACGCGCTCGGCCTCGAGGAAGCTCTCCTCCCCCTCGAAGCGAACCGGGAGCCGGACCGCGATCGCGGCGAGCTTCGCTTCGTCGCCTGAGTCGATTCCCTCCCGCGCTGCGGCGAGCGCCACGAGCCGGTAGAGAGCCCCGCTGTCGAGGTGGTGAAAGCTGAGCGTCTTGGCGACCCGCTGCGCAACCGTCCCCTTCCCCGATGCCGACGGGCCGTCGATCGCGATGACCGGTACCGCGCTCACGCCGGAACTCGCCGCGAAATACTCGCGAGCGCGTCGAAGTACTCCGGGAAGGTCTTGGCCACGCACCCCGGATCGTTGATGCGTACCCTGACCCCGCCCAGCGCGGCAAGCGAAAAGGACATCGCCATGCGGTGATCGCCGTAGGTGGCTATCGTGGCCGACCGCAGCGCGGCGGGCGGCGTGATCCGGATGCTGTCGGCGCCCTCCTCCACCACGGCCCCGAGCTTGCGCAATTCGGCCGCCATCGCCGCGATGCGGTCGGTCTCCTTGACGCGCCAGCTGGCGATGTTCCGGATCGTGCTCGGGCCCCCGGCGAAGAGCGCCGCCACCGCGGCGGTCATCGCGGCGTCGGGGATGTGGTTCAGGTCCGCGTCGATCGCCTTGAGTTTTCCTCGAGACGGCGCCCCGGACTCGACCCAGTCGTCGCCCATCGAGATCTTCGCCCCCATCTTCTCCAGCACCTCGGTGAAGCGGATATCGCCCTGGATGCTCGAACGCCCCACGCCTTCCACGCGCACCGGGCCCTCGCCGATCGCGCCCGCCGCGAGGAAATACGAGGCCGATGAGGCATCCCCCTCGACGCGGATCTCGCCGGGGCTGACGAAGCGCGTGGCCGGGACGGTGAACGTTTTCCAACCGTCACGCTCGACCTTAACGCCGAAGCGGCGCATCAGGTTCAGGGTGATCTCGACGTAGGGCCTGGAGATCAGCTCGCCTTCGACTTCGACCCGCGTTTCCGATCCCGCGAGCGGCAGCGCCATCAGCAGCGCCGACAGGTACTGCGAGGACACGTCGCCGCGCACGCGAACCGGCGTGCCGCGCCGGATCGTGCCGGGGTGCAACGCAAGGGGCGGAAAGCCTTCTTTGCCGAGATAGTCGATGCGCGCGCCGAGCCGCCGCAGGGCGTCGACCAGATCGCCGATCGGCCGCTCGTGCATCCGCGGCGCGCCCGAGAGCCGGTACTCGCCCCCGGCAAGCGCGAGCGCCGCGACCAAGGGCCGGAACGCGGTGCCGGCGTTGCCGAGGTGAAGGTCGGCGGACTTGTTCGGGAACGACCCGCCGCGCACCGTGGCCGAATCGCGCTCGATGCGGACGCCCAGAAGCTCGAGGGCGTTCAGCATCACGCTGGTGTCGTCGGAATCCAGTAGGTTCTGGACGCGCGTCTCGCCGTCCGCCAGCGCGGCGAGCAGAAGCACCCGGTTCGAAATGCTCTTCGAGCCGGGCATCCTCACGCTGCCCGCCACGCGCGCGATCGGGTCGAGATCGAGGAATTTCACGTGTCCTTCAGCCAGCGGTTGCGCGCCTCGCGCGCCCCCGAGAAAAGGCCATCGAGCGCCCTGGCGTCGCCGCGCGCTAGCATCCTGCGCACGCGCTCCAGCTTGCCGCTGTAGCGGCCGATCTCGGCGAGCAGCGCCTTGCGGTTCGCGAGGCAGATGTCCCGCCACATCTCCGGATGGCTCGCGGCGATGCGGGTGAAATCGCGGAATCCCCCCGCCGCGTAGGAAAAGAGCTGTTTCGCGTTCTTGTGGCGCTCGACCTGATCCACGAGCGCGTACGCGAGCACGTGCGGCAAATGGCTGACCGCCGCCAGCACCGTATCGTGCTCTCTCGGCCGCAGCTCGGAAACGCTCGCCCCGCACCGCTCCCACGCGGCGCGCACCAGGGCGAGCGCTCCGGGCTCGTTTTCCGCGAGCGGCGTGAGCACCACCCTGCGCCCGCGATAGAGCCCGGCAGACGCCGCGCCGGCGCCGCTTTTTTCGGTGCCTGCGATCGGATGCCCGGGCACGAAACGGGAAAGCGCGGCTTTCAGCTCGCGCCGGGCGAACCCGACCACGTCCCCTTTCGTGCTGCCGGCGTCGGTGACGACGGTCTTCGGACCGAGCAGCGGCGCGATCGAGCGCATGACCGCCCGCATCTGCCCGGCCGGCACCGCGAGCAGCACCAGATCGGCGTCCTTCAGCGTCTCGGCGTCTGCCGCGCCCGCGGCGTCGATGATCCCGAGTTCGAGCGCGCGGCGGATGTTGCGCGCGCCGCGGCCGACGCCGATCACGCGGCCGACCGCGCCTGCTCCTTTCAGCGCGAGCGCGAACGAGCCGCCGATCAGGCCGACGCCCACGATCACCAGCTTTTCGATGCGCTCCATCAATCGTCGAGCGCCGTCCTCAGCGCTTTCAAGAATTTCTCGTTTTCCCTGGGCGTCCCCACGGTGACGCGCAGATGGTCGGGCATGTCGTAATTCGCCAGCGGCCTGACGATGACGCCCTGGCGCAGCAGTTTCTCGTACACCGCCCTCGCCCGGGACACGCGGAAAGTGACGAAATTGGCGCACGAGGGGATGAACTCGAGCTCGAGCGTCTTGAAGGCGCGTTCCAGCCTTGCCAGCCCCGCGCGGTTCATCCTGGCGCTCTTCGCGACGAATTTCTTGTCCCCGAGCGCGGCAACCGCAGCCGCGAGCGCAAGGCTGTTGACGTTGAAGGGCTGGCGCACGCGGTTGAGCAGCTCGGCGATTCCCGGGTGCATGAGCCCGAAGCCGACGCGAAGGCCGGCCAGCCCGTAGACCTTGGAAAAGGTGCGCGTGAGGACGAGATTCGGGAATTTCTTCAGCCAGGCGACGCTGTCGTAGCGAAGCTCGGGCGGCAGGTAATCCGTGTATGCCTCGTCGACGACCACGGTTGCGTTCCGCGGCGCGCGCGCGGGAAAGTCCTCGAGCTCGGCGCCCGGGATGAAAGTGCCGGTGGGGTTGTTGGGGTTGGCGATGAACACCACCCGGGTTTCCGGAGTGATCGCAGCGAGCATCGCGGCGAGGTCGTGGCCGTAGTCCTTCGCCGGAACGACGATGCTCCTCGCGCCGCGCGCCTGGGTGGCGAGCGGATAGACGGCGAAGGCATGCTGCGAGTACACCGCCGCGCGGCCCGGCGCGAGAAAGGCGCCTGCGACCATCTTTCAATTCAAAGGCGTTGCCGTCGGGATAGCGCGCGAGCTCCGCAAGCCCCTTCTTGATCGCGGCCCTGGCCCTGGGCGAGATGCCGAGCGGATTCTCGTTCGATGCGAGCTTGACGATCTTTTTCTCGTCCAGGCCCATCTCACGGGCGAGCTCGGAGATCGGCTTGCCCGGCTGATACGGCGCGATGGCGCGGATGTAGGACGGCGACTGTTCGCAGGGATCCATGAAAACAATCAGAGAACGGCAGCCGGATAGCTGCCGAAGACCTTCACGAACGGCGCCTTGTCGCGCAGCTCGGCGACCGCCTTTGCCACCTTTGCATCTTGTTGATGGCCTTCGATGTCGACGTAGAAGTAGTACTCCCACTGCCCGGTGCGCGCGGGCCGGGATTCGAGGCGGGTCATGCTCACGCCGTGCGCGGCGAACGATGCGATGAGGTCGTGGAGGGAACCTGGCCTGTTGTGCGCCGTCATGACGAGCGAAGTGCGGTCCTTGCCGGAGGAGCCCGCGTCGTGGGATCCCAGCACGAGGAAACGGGTCCTGTTCTTGGGATCGTCCTCGATCGAGCGCGCAAGCAGCTTGAGCCCGTAGCGCTCGGCTGCGACCTCGGGGCCGATCGCGGCGGCGCCCGCCTCTTTCGCCGCGACGCGCGCGGCTTCGGCGTTGCTCGCGAGCGGAACGCGCTGGACGCCCGGCAGGTTCTGCGAGAGCCAGCCGTGGCACTGGGCGAGCGACTGCGGGTGCGAATAGAGCTTGCGTATCGCCTTCATCGAAGGCCGTTTCGCCATCAGATTCTGCTGCACGCGCAGCACCACCTCCGCGCAGATCTTCAATGGCGTCGTGAGCAGCAGGTCGAGCGTGCGGCCGACTGCGCCGTCGGTGGAGTTTTCCACCGGGACGACCGCGTATTGCGCGGTCCCCGTCTCGGCGGCGCGGAACACGTCGTCGATCGAGGCGCAGGGCTGCGCCTCGACGTTGGCGCCGAACTGCTTGCCGAGCGCCATCTCGCTGAAAGTGCCTTGCGGGCCGAGGTAGGCGACCGCAAGCGGCTGCTCGAGCGCGCGGCAGGCCGATATGATCTCGGTGAAGAGCCGAACGAGCGCGTCGTTCGCGAGCGGCCCGCGGTTGGCGAGCGCGATGCGGCGCAGAACCTCGGCCTCGCGCTCGGGGCGGTAGGCGCCGCCATCAGCCTTCAGTTTCCCGATGGCTGCGGCGCGCGCCGCGCGCTCGTTCAGCAGCGCGGCGATTTTTTCGTCGAGCGCGTCGATCGCGGCGCGGTGCTGGGCGATGTCGTCGGCCATGGCGCTTCAGGATGTAGGCAGATAGCGCACCGCGAGCACGCCCTTGATCCGCGCAAGGCCCTCGACGAGTCCCTGGTTCACCGGGCTGTCCACGTCGACCAGCGTGTAGGCCATCTCGCCTTTGGAGCGGTTCACCATGTTGTGGATGTTCAAGCCCGCCTTTGCCATGGCGCTCGAGATCTGGCCCACCATGTTGGGCACGTTGGCGTTGGCGATCGCGACGCGGTACGGCGACTCGCGCCCCATCACGACGTCGGGGAAGTTCACGGCGTTCTGGATGTTGCCGTGCTCGAGGTAGTCGCGCACCTGGTCGACGACCATGACCGCGCTGTTTTCTTCGGCCTCGCGGGTGGAAGCGCCCAGGTGCGGCAGCGCGATGACGGCGGGATTCTCGCACAGAGGCTGCGCCGGGAAGTCGGTGACGTAGTATTTGAGCTTCCTCGAGGCGAGCGCCGCCGCGATCGCCCGGGCGTCGACGATTTCCTCGCGCGAGAAGTTGAGCAGGATGCTGCCTGCATGCATCAGCTCCAGGTTTTTCGCGTTGATCAGATGCCGCGTCACCGGGAGCAGCGGAACGTGCAGCGTGACGAACTGGCTCGCCCTGAGGATTTCTTCGATCGAATGAGCCTTCTTCACCTGCGCGGGCAGGCTCCACGCCGCGTCGACCGTGATCTCGGGGTCGTAGCCGAGCACGTTCATCCCGAGCTTGATCGCGG
>VBDE01000112.1 GCA_005883665.1 Betaproteobacteria bacterium | reverse complement strand
ATCGGCACGCGCTGCTCGGGGCGGTTCCCGAGAATCTGCTCTGGGCTCACCGGAGCTGACGGCTGCGGCAAAGAGGGTTTCACGGCAGCGGGCGCCTCCGGCGCAGGCGAGCCCGTTGTCCCGAGCACATCGCCCTTCGTGACGCGGCCGCCGCGCCCGCTTCCCGCAATCGAACCGGTGTCGATGCCCTTCTCTTCGGCGAGCTTGCGCGCCGAGGGCATGGCAGGCGCCGCGGCCGGCGCCGGCTTTGCGGCCGGAGCGGGCGCCGGCGCGGCCTTTGCCTGCACCTGCACCGCGGGAGCGGCCGCGCCCGCCTTGCCTTCGGTATCGATCGTGGCGATGACTTCGCCCGCCTTCACCGTGCCGCCGTCGCCTTTGATGATTTTCGCAAGCACGCCGTCGGCCGGAGCGGGAAGCTCGAGGACCACCTTGTCGGTCTCGATGTCGATCAGGTTCTCGTCGCGCCTGACCGCTTCGCCGACCTTCTTGTGCCACGCCAGCAAGGTGGCTTCCGCAACCGATTCCGAAAGCTCCGGCACCTTGATTTCGATGAGCATGCTCTTCCTTCTCGAATCCTAGCTACGCGCCGCCTTGCCGGTGCCCTGGACGGGGCGAACCAGGTTGTCCGTCGCCGGCCTGAACGCCGCGTCGACCAGCTCCTTCTGCTGCTCGTTGTGCAGGGAAGCATAGCCCACCGCGGGCGAGGCCGAGGAGGGCCGCGTGGAATAGGCGAGGATCTGGTCCTCGCGCATGTGGCGCAGAAGGAGGCGCTGGATCCAGTACCACGCCCCCTGATTCGCCGGCTCCTCCTGGCACCAGAGGACCTCCGCCGCATTGCGGTAAAGAGCGATCTGCTCCTGGAACTCGTCGTGCGGGAAAGGATAGAGCTGGGCGATGCGCACGATGGCGACGTCCCTGACGGCGCGCGCCTTGCGTCCCTCGCGCAGGTCGAAGAACACCTTGCCGCTGCAGACGATCACGCGCTTGACGTTTTCCGGCTTGATGTCCGCGTCCCATTCGCCGTTGACCGCCTTGAACTTGCTCTCGGCGAACTCGGCGAGCGGCGACACCGATTCCTTGTGGCGCAGCAGGCTCTTGGGCGTGAAGATGACGAGGGGCTTGCGGTACGGCCGGATCATCTGGCGGCGCAGGAGAAAGAACATCTGCACCGGGGTCGCGGGAATGCACACCTGGATGTTGTTGTCGGCACAGAGCTGCAGGTATCGCTCCGGGCGCCCAGAAGAATGCTCGGGCCCCTGCCCCTCGTAGCCGTGCGGCAGGAGCATCACCAGGCCGCAGATGCGGCCCCATTTGACCTCGCCCGCGGCGATGAACTGGTCGATCACCACCTGCGCGCCGTTCGCAAAATCGCCGAACTGCGCCTCCCATACCACCAGCTCGTTCGGCTCGGAGGTCGAATAGCCGTACTCGAAGCCGAGCACGGCCTCCTCGGAGAGCACCGAGTCGATGATGACGAAATCGCTCTGGTTGGGAGCGATATTGCTCAAGGGGACGTAGGTGCCGGAGTCCCATTTCTCGCGGTTCTGGTCGTGCAGCACCGCGTGGCGGTGAAAGAAAGTGCCGCGGCCGCTGTCCTGCCCGGAAATGCGGACCGCGAATCCGTCCTTGAGGAGCGAGGCGTACGCGAGGTTTTCCGCCATGCCCCAGTCGACCGGCATCTTCCCCTGCCCCATGAGGCGCCTGTCGGCGATGATCTTCTCGACGCGGGGGTGGAGCTTGAAGTTCGAAGGAACGGTCGTCAGCTTCTCGGCGAGCACCTGCAGCTCGGCAAGCGGCAGCGTAGTGTCGTCGTTCTCGTTCCACTTCGTGTTCCGGTAACGCGTCCAGTCCACCGCGAACGGCGGCTTGAAATTCGACAGGATCGTCTTGTTGGTGTGGGTGCCCGCATCGAGCGCCTGGCGATAGCCGGCGACCATCTTGTCGGCATCTTCGGCGCCGATCACCCCCTGCGCGAGGAGCTTGTCCGCGTAGAGCTTGCGGGTGCCCGGGTGCTGGTTGATGATCTTGTACATCAGGGGCTGGGTGACCATCGGCTCGTCCTGCTCGTTGTGGCCGAGCTTGCGGAAGCACACCAGGTCAACGACCACGTCCTTCTTGAACTTGGTGCGGTAATCAAGGGCGATCTCGATCGCCATGACCGCGGTCTCCGGGTCGTCGCCGTTCACGTGGAAGATCGGCGCCTCGATCATCTTCATGACGTCGGTGCAGTAGAGGCTCGAGCGGCTGTCGCGCGGGTCGGAGGTCGTGAAGCCGATCTGGTTGTTCAGAACGATGTGCACCGTGCCCCCGGTGCCGTAGCCGCGCGTCTGCGACAGGTTGAGCGTCTCCATCACCACGCCCTGGCCGGCGACCGACGCGTCGCCGTGGATCAGCACTGGCAGCACCTGCTCGCCCTTGCGGTCCTTGCGGCGGTGCTGGCGCGCACGCACCGAGCCTTCGACCACGGGATTGACGATCTCGAGATGCGAAGGATTGAAGGCGAGCGTCAGGTGCATCGGGCCTCCCGGGGTATTGATGTCGGAGGAGAAACCCTGGTGATACTTCACGTCCCCGGCGAGCAGCGCATCGTCGTGCTTGCCCTCGAATTCGGAGAACAGATCCTTCGGCATCTTGCCCAGGGTGTTGACCAGCACGTTGAGCCGGCCGCGGTGGGCCATGCCGAGAACGAGTTCCTGCACGCCCGCCTCGCCCGCGCGCTGCAGCAGGTTGTCGAGCACCGGGATCATGGTCTCGCCGCCTTCGAGCGAAAAGCGCTTCTGCCCGACGTATCGGGTGTGAAGAAACCGCTCGAGGCCCTCGGCGGCGGTCAGCCTTTCCAGGATATGCCGCTTGACGTCCGCCGAATAGCTCGGTTTGGAACGCACCGGCTCCAGCCGCTCCTGGATCCAGCGCTTCTCCATGCGGCTGGAGAGGTACATGTATTCGACGCCGAGGGTGCCGCAGTAGGTCTCCTGCACCGTACGGATGATCTCGCGCAAGCTCGCCTGCTCCGGGCCGACGAATGATCCGGTGTTGAACACCGTGTCCATATCGGAGTCGGTCAGGTCGTAGTAGGCGGGCTCCAGCTCGGGGATGCGCGGGCGCTCGTGCCGTTTGAGCGGATCGATGTCGGCGACGAGCACCCCGCGGAAGCGGTACTCCGCGATCAGCTGCAGCACCGAGAGCTGCTTGCGGTCGAAACCCGCCACCGCGGGTGCCGGGCGGGCCGCGCCGGCCCTAGCGCGCTGGGCGAACGCTTCGACGATCGGCGCGTGGGCCACGTCGCGCCCGCCGTTCCCGCCCGCAGACACGAACTGCAGCTTGTCGAAATATTCGCGCCATTGCTCGGGCACCGATCGCGGGTTGTCGAGGTAGGCCTCGTATAGCTCCTCGATGAAGGGCGCATTGGCGCCGAAGAGATACGAATTGGAGAGGAATTCCTTCATTGCGCTCATATCAGATCTCCGGATGGGGCCCTGGGTTCCCGTTTCAGTTGCCGACTCAACGTTTGTTGATCGGCACGAACTCCCTGCGGGGAACACCTGTGTAGAGCTGGCGCGGCCGGCCGATCTTGTACTCGGGGTCGCTGATCATTTCCTGCCACTGCGCGATCCAGCCCACCGTGCGCGCCAGCGAGAAGATGCAGGTGAACATCGACACCGGGATGCCGAGCGCGCGCTGCACGATCCCCGAATAGAAATCGACGTTCGGGTAGAGCTTGCGCTCGACGAAATAGCCGTCCTCGAGCGCGATCTTCTCCAGCGCGAGCGCGAGCTTGAAGAGGCGGTCGTCGTGTAGACCGAGCTCCTCCAGGACCTCATGGCAGGTCTCACGCATGAGCTTCGCCCGCGGATCGTAGTTCTTGTACACGCGGTGTCCAAACCCCATCAGACGCACGCCCGAGTTCTTGTCCTTCGCGCGCTTGATGAATTCGCCGACCTTGGACACGTCGCCGATCTCTTCCAGCATATTCAGGCAGGCTTCGTTGGCGCCGCCGTGAGCCGGGCCCCACAGAGAGACGATTCCCGCCGCGATGCAGGCGAAAGGATTGGCGCCCGAGGAACCCGCGAGGCGCACAGTCGAGGTGGAGGCGTTCTGCTCGTGGTCGGCGTGCAGGATGAAAATGCGATCGAGGGCCCTCACCAGCACCGGGCTCACCTTGTACTCCTCGGTCGGCACCGCGAACATCATGCGCATGAAGTTCGCGGTATAGGACAGGTCGTTGCGCGGATAGATGAACGGCTGGCCAACTGAGTATTTGTAGGCCATCGCGACGATCGTGGGAAGCTTCGCGACGAGGCGAAACGCCGAGATCTCGCGGTGCGCGGGATTGTTGATGTCGAGCGAATCGTGATAGAAGGCCGAGAGCGCCCCCACCACGCCGACCATCACCGCCATCGGATGCGAATCGCGGCGGAATCCCGTATAGAGCCGCGCCAACTGTTCGTGCACCATGGTGTGATGGGTGACGATGTTGACGAACGCTTCCTTCTGCTTTTGGTCAGGGAGCTCACCGTTCAGCAGCAGGTAGCAAACCTCGAGGAAATCGCAATTCACCGCGAGCTGCTCGATCGGATAGCCGCGGTAGAGGAGCACGCCCGCGTCGCCGTCGATATAGGTGATTTTCGAGCTGCAGCTCGCCGTGGACAGGAACCCGGGGTCGTAGGTGAATATCCCCGTCTTCGCGTAAAGGGTTCGGATATCGACGACGTCGGGACCGATGCTGCCCGACAACACCGGAAACTCGATCGACTTGCCCTCCCCGTAGGAAAGGGTGGCTTTTTTCGTGGAACCCATGGGTGTTCCCCCGGTGAATTCGCTTCAGCAATTCCGCAACAATTGGACAACTTCGCCGAGCGCGGGATCGCCGCATTCGCAGCGCCCGCTGACCAGACCCCAGAGCTCGTCGTCGCCGTATTCGAGCAGCATCTTGAAAGCGGCGAGGCGCTCGCCCTCGAGCAGCGCCGCGTGGGCGTGCAGAAACCGCTCGAGCACCAGCTCGTTCTCGAGCAGGCCGCGGCGGCAGCTCCAGCGCAAACGATTCATTTCCGTCGTCGTCATGTTCGGTTCATACCGACCGTTTCACCATCAGTTCCTTGATCTTGCCGATCGCCCGGGTCGGGTTGAGGTTTTTCGGACACGCGTCCACGCAGTTCATGATGGTGTGACAGCGGAACAGGCGGTAGGGGTCCTCCAAGTCGTCGAGCCGCGCAGCCGTAGCCTGGTCGCGGCTGTCGGCGATGAACCGATAGGCTTGCAGCAGTCCCGCGGGCCCGACGAACTTGTCAGGATTCCACCAGAACGACGGGCAGGAGGTCGAGCAGCAGGCGCACAGGATGCATTCGTAGAGGCCGTCGAGCTCCTCGCGCTCCTCGGGGGACTGCAGCCGCTCCTTTTCCGGCGGAGGGTCTTCGTTGATCAGATACGGCTTGATCGAGTGGTACTGCTTGAAGAACTGGGTCATGTCGACGATCAGGTCGCGGATCACCGGCAGCCCCGGCAGCGGGCGCAGTTCAACGGGCTCTTTCAGATCGCTGAGCTTGGTGATGCAGGCGAGTCCGTTCTTGCCGTTGATGTTCATGGCGTCGGAGCCGCACACGCCTTCGCGGCAGGAGCGCCGCAGGCTCAAGCTGTCGTCCTGCTCCTTGATGCGCACCAGCGCATCCAGGAGCATGCGGTCGTGCGGATCCAGGGCGACGTCGTAGTCCCGCATCGCGGGCTTTTCGTCCTTGTCCGGATCGTAGCGGAAAATCCTGAAGCGCATGCTTCCCCCAGTTCGGATAGGTCAGTAGGTCCGTACCTTCGGCTCGATGGTCCGAGCGGTCAGCGGCTTCATGTGCACCGGCTTATACTCGAGCCGGTCGCCGTCCTTGTACCAGAGCGTGTGCTTTAGCCAGTTCGCGTCGTCGCGGGCTTGATGGTCGGCGCGGTCGTGCGCGCCGCGAGATTCCTTTCGCGCCTCCGCGGAGACCATCGAGGCGCGCGCCGAATCGACC
>VBDE01000111.1 GCA_005883665.1 Betaproteobacteria bacterium | reverse complement strand
CACTGCGAGTGAAAGAAGCAGAAGCGCAGCCGAGATTGCTGCAAGCGTGTTTCGACGGTTCATGATCTTCCCCCTGGACTGGACTGTGGATGGGTCGCGGGACCCCTCGCCTCGCGTTCCCCACGGCAATGGTACTCCGCCAGCGCGAGGACGCGGAGACGATGGCCAAGCTCGCGGAGCTCGGCTGGGGCAAGGACGCCCCGGCGTACCGCCAGTTCTTCACTACCGTAGGGGATTGGACAGGAGTAGGATCATGAACGGGGATCACGGACGGAACGAGGCGGCAGCGCCCAACGGCAGTCTGCTGCGCCTCAGTGAACCGGCGGGCGTGCCCAGCCCGCGCACGCAACGCAGCCAAGGAGGAGGATCAGCCATGTTCGGACGCACGTTCATCTTTCTGTACGGCATCGCAAGCTACGCGGTATTTCTCGTGGCGTTCCTTTACGCCATCGGCTTCGTCGGCAATCTGATCGTGCCGAAATCGATCGACACGGGCGGCGGCGGGTCCCTCGTCGAGGCGCTCGTCATTGACGCGCTCCTCCTCGGCATATTTGCAATCCAGCACAGCGTGATGGCGCGGCCCGGATTCAAGCGCTGGTGGACGCGGATCATTCCCGAAAAGTCCGAGCGCAGCACCTACGTACTCGTGGCGAGCCTCTTGCTCTTGCTGCTCTACTGGCAATGGCGGCCGATCACTACGCCGATCTGGCACGTCGCCGGCGACGCCGGCCGCATCGCCCTGATGGGCGTGTTCTGGCTCGGCTGGGCCATCGTGCTTTTCTCGACTTTCCTGATCAATCACTTCAATCTGTTCGGCTTGCAGCAGGTGTTCGCGGCGCTGCGCAACCGCGACCTGCCGAATATGGAGTTCAGGACGCCCTTGCTCTACAAGCTCGTGCGCCATCCCATCATGCTCGGCTTCCTGCTCGCTTTCTGGGGGACGCCCGACATGACCGCGGCGATCTGATCAAGCTTTTCGGATCGACTTACGAGGAATACCGCCGGCGCGTGCCGATGATCGTTCCATTCCTCCCGAAGCGCTGAGCCGTGCTCTCGGAGCTCGCTCAAGCCCGACGCGAGGATCCGCCCGATCGTGTCGCGTGAAAGAAACGAGGCCGCCAGGTGGGCGGCCTCGTTCATGCGTCGGTCGAATACCCTGGCTATCGTGATACGCCCTCGACGGCGTAAGTGCGGAAGGTCGCGTACTTTGCGCCGACTTTCCGGGCTTCGTTGAATTCCTTCGAATTGCGCCAGGCTTGAATTTTTTCCATGCTGTCCCAGACCGTCACGGCAACGCGCGATTTGGGCGGCGCCCCTTCGATCACAGTTAGCTTTCCTCCTGCGGCGAGGAGTCGGCCGCCGGATTTCTTGATCGCAGCCTGAGCTTTCGGGGCGTACTCCTTCATATAAGCTTCCTGGGTCGTCACGTCGATCTCCGTGATAACGTAGACGGGCGGCTTGGCCTGAGCGTGAAGGCTTTCGATGGCTGCGGCGCCGAGTCCGAAACCGGAGATGATTGCCAACGCTACTGTGTACTGGGTTTTCATGCGTGCTTCCTCCTTGTTCAGCTACGCGATCGCGAGGCCCGCTGGGATTACTTGATGCGCTTCCAGACCAAGTCGGCGCGTCCGCCGCTCGAAGCAGCGGCATTGGTGTACTTCAGCTCGTCGCCGGAGACCGTGAAGGGCCGCTTCTGGGCTGTCCCGTCCCAGTTGGGGTAGGTGCTGGACTCGACGTGGAACGTGAAGGTCTTGTCCTTCTCGTCCACCGTATACCTGCCGATGTGGCTGATCACGCCGCCGACGACCGCCTTATTCTCGTCCGCGGTTCCTTTCTCGCGATTGCCGGCGGCGAACTTCGGCAAGCTGGCGCGCGAGATGTAAAGGCTGTAGCGGCCGTTGGAAGTGAAAATCAGCGAAGCCCGCGGATTGGGCCCGAAGATCGGAGTCCTCTTGCCGGATGCGTCGACATTGTCGGTCGATACGAGCGCCCACGATCCGACAATGCTCTTGGCTCCCTGCGCGGCGGCATCGCCGGCGGGCATTGCGAGTGAAAGAAGCAGAAGCGAAGCCGAGATTGCAGCAAGCGTGTTTCGACGGTTCATGATCTTCCCCCTGGACTGTGGATGGGGTCGCGGGACCCCTTGCCTCGCGCTCCCCACGGCCATGTTACTCCTTGCGTCAGGCCGGAAAAGGCCTATGCTGCCGTTAGCACGAGGTCGCCGCTTTGACTTCCGGAGAGTCCGGCTGAAAGGGCGCATTTGCATTTCGCGTGTTGGGTAGCGCCTGTCTAGCGCTCGCCGTCCAGGCTGGAGCGCAGGAATTCGCATGAACCGCCACCTTTTCCCCTTCGAGCGAGCGCGGAAATGGACCGTGGATTTCGCGGCGCGCAGCGCGCGAACCCTCGCCCTCGACCGCCCGGTCCCCTATCTGGCGAGGGTCGTTTTGCTCGCCGCCGCGTATTTTGCCGCGGCCAAGCTCGCTTTGCTGGTGGCGATACCGCCGGGCTACGCCACCGCGGTGTGGCCGCCCTCGGGGATCGCCCTCGCCTCGGTCCTGCTGCTGGGCAGCCGCATCTGGCCGGGGATCTGGCTGGGCGCTTCGCTCGTCAACGTCGCCGTCCAGTCTTCGCTCGTGGCCGCGACGCTCATGGCCGCGGGCAATACCCTGGAAGCGCTCGCCGGTGCGGCGCTTGTGCGCGCGTTCATCGGCTTGCCCGGAGCGTTCCGGCGAGGAGAGGACGTGGTCAAATTCGTCGCCATCGCGGCGGCTAGCGCGACGATCGCGGCCACCGTCGCGGCAGGACCGCTCGCCTTCGTGCACTCTCTGAGTTCGCCCGAGTTGTTGTGGAACTGGTGGACTTGGTGGCTGGGCGACACCGTCGGAATCATCGTCGTCGCTCCCCTGATCCTGGCCTGGGCCGTTCGGACCCATACCGCGTGGACACCCCGGAAAATCGCCGAGGGATCCCTTCTCGTCTGCCTTCTGTCGGGAGTGATGTACGCGATATTCGGTCCGGGCATTGCCTCCTACATCCCTTCGCTCCCGCTCACTTTCGCGATCCTGCCGTTCATCATATGGGCCGCTTTCCGCTTCCGGCAGCGCGAAGTCGCGACCGTCAACGCGCTGGTGTGCGCGATGGCCGTGTGGTTTACGCTCGAGGGCAGCGGGCCGTTCGCTCAAGGGTCGCTGAACGAGTCGCTGTTGCTGCTGCTCGCGTTCATGTGCACCGTGGTGACGACGGGGCTGGTGCTGAACGCGGTCATCGCGGATCACGGGCGCGCGGTCGAAGCGGCGCAGCGCCTCCTGCGGGAATTGCGCGAGCAGACGATCCGCGACCCGCTCACTTCCCTCTACAACCGCCGATTCCTGCAGGACTATCTGGAGCGGGAGCTGATCCGCGCAAAGCGCGAGCGCGCACCGCTTGCGCTGATCATGATGGACCTCGATCGTTTCAAGCGGATCAACGACAGCGCCGGGCACCAGGCAGGCGACCAGGTGCTCGTGCAAGTGGGCGCGCTCCTGAAACGCCACGTTCGCGGCAGCGACATCGCCTGCCGATACGGCGGCGAGGAGTTCGCGGTGGTGCTCCCCAAGACGACGCTCGAGAGCGCACGCCGCAGGAGCGCGGAGATCTGCTCCGCCATCAGGCGCGAGCCGGATCGGCTTCTTGGCGCGACCGCTTCGCTCGGGGTCGCGCTGTGTCCCGCCCATGCGACGGACGCGGAGGCCCTTCTGCGCGCCGCCGACCATGCCCTCTACGAAGCCAAGAGAGCGGGACGCAACCAGGTCAGGGTTTTTGCCGGCCCAACCGGCCGCGCCGGGGAAACGGCTGAGTAAGGCCGTGCACCGGCTCGTGCAGCCCTGCCCGCCGAAATGTGCATCTGACACAAGACTGCTGTGCCTGGGTACGTCGATTTCGGACGATCAAAACTTCAAAGTGATCTCCATCGGGCGCCCGATTTCCGCAAGCCCGCGAACAAACGGAGAGCACGATGATCAACCGCAAAAAAAACCGCGCCGGCGAATCCGGACTTTTCAGCCCCTTCATGCTCGCCGTCGCCGCGGTTGCGATCTGCGCCGCGGGAGCAGCGATTTTGCTCATGCCAGCGGAAGCGACCTCCGGCCGTTCGACCGTGAGCACGGCGCCCGCCGCAGCGGCTCCCCCCGCGGGCTATTTCCCCGACCAGCACGTCAATCAGGCCAAGGAAGTCGAGCCGATGCCGGCGATGTACTACTGAGCCGGAGGAGTCTCAGGAACATGCGCGGCCTGGGCCGGCGCCAGCGGTGCCGCCGGTATCGGGATTTGAGCCTGGAGGATATCCAGGCTCTTTTTTCGGGGTGTTCGCGTGCCGTTATTTATGCGGGCCCGGCTGCCCGGCGAGCCGCTTGACCTTTATACTTCGGGCGTTGACGAGTCGGCCCTCGCTTGACGCGTCCGGGGAATCCTGCCTAGCATCCTGATCGGAACAGCGCTCGCATTCCACCCGGGAGGGCCTCACATGAAGAAGACAATCGGCGAGACAGGCCGACGCGGCTTTCTGAAGCAGGGCGCCGCGCTGGTGTCGGGCGCCGCATCCGCCGGGCTCGCGCCGGGCGCGAACGCGCAGGGCCTGGCGGGCCAGCCTTGGGAGCGCGTGTACGGCGCCGGGTTCACCGGCTACGGCCAGCCTTCGCGCTTCGAGCAGCCGGTCATGCGCCACATCGGGCGCCCGTACGGCGATCTCGCGCCCGGATCGGGGTCCGCGCTCGCGCCGATCGAATCATTGGAGGGCATCATCACGCCGAGCGGCTTGCACAACATACGCAGCCACAGCGGCACGCCCGACATCGATCCGAAGCAGCACCAGCTGCTGCTACACGGGCTCGTAGCGCGGCCGCTCGTGTTTTCTATGGAAGCGCTATGGCGCTACCCGATGACCACGCGCACCCATTTCGTCGAATGCTCGGGCAACAGCAACCGCGCCCTCGCGCCGCAGCCCGTGCAACTCCCCGCCGGGGCGATGCACGGTAACATCGCGTGCAGCGAATGGACGGGCGTCCCCTTGCGCATGCTGCTCGATGAAGCCGGGCTGCTGCCGCAGGCGAGGTGGCTGCTCGCCGAGGGCGCCGATTCGGCGCATATGAGCCGCAGCATCCCCGTCGAGAAGGCGCTCGACGATGCGATGATCGCGCTCTATCAGAACGGCGAGCGCCTGCGGCCCGAGCAGGGCTATCCGGTGCGCCTCTTGCTGCCCGGCTGGGAAGGCAACATGAGCGTGAAATGGCTGCGGCGCCTGAAGGCGACCGAGGGGCCGACGCATACCAAGGACGAGACATCGAAATACACGGATCTGCTGCCCGACGGCCGCGCCCTGCAGTTCACGTTCGAAATGGGCGTGAAGTCGGTGATCACCAAGCCCTCATCGACCATGACGCTGCCGCGCACCGGGTTCTACGAAATTTCCGGGATCGCCTGGAGCGGCGCCGGTCGCATCCGCCGCGTCGAAATCTCCACCGACGGCGGAGCGACGTGGGCCGATGCAGCGCTCATCGGCGAGGAGCGCCCGAAGAGCCTGGTGCGCTTCCGCCTGCCCTGGGAATGGACGGGCAGGGAAGCGGTGCTGCAGAGCCGCGCCACCGACGAAAAAGGGCAAGTGCAGCCGGCGCGCAAGGCGTGGCTGGCGCAATACTCGGTCAATCCCTATCACAACAACTCCATAGTGAGCTGGGCGGTGGGCGGAGACGGGAACGTGAAGAATGTCTACGTCTGAACGCACCGTCGTCATCGCGATCGGTGCTGCGGCGCTCGCAGCCTGCGCGAGCCTGCAACCCGCGCCGGGCAAGCCCCCCGCGTTCGGCGCCGCCGTGAGCGCGGAGGAAATCGCGCAGTGGGACATCGGCATTCCGCCGAGCGGCGCCGGGCTTCCCAAGGGCGGGGGCAGCGCGCGCCAGGGGCTGAAGGTCTACGAGCAGAAGTGCCAGTCCTGCCATGGTGCCCGAGGCGCCGGCAAGCCGGCCGATCCACTCGCCGGCGGAATCGGCTCGCTCGCGGGCAAGACGCCGCAGCGCACCGTCGGCAGCTACTGGCCGTACGCGACCACGCTGTTCGACTACGTGCGGCGGGCGATGCCGATCACCAATCCGCTTTCGCTCACCGACGATGAGGTCTACGCGGTGAGCGCGTATGTGCTCTTCGTGAACGGCATCGTCGGCGAGGACGCGGTCATGAACGCGCAGACGCTGCCGCAGGTGAAGATGCCCAACCGCGACGGCTTCGTGAGCGACTGGCCGCCGCGAGCGCGGGACTGAGAAAATCCTCGGCCGCGCGTTCAATCAAGGAGGACTTATGGGGAAACTCTCGGCAGGAACGGTCCTGTTTGCCGCATTCGTCGCGCTCGTCCATGCGCAATCGCAGGAGGATCTGTTGCGCGACGGCAGCGGAAGCAACACCGACAACGTGCTGACGTACGGCATGGGCTATCACCAGCAGCGCTACAGTCCCCTCAAGCAAATCAACAAGAGCAACGTCAAGCGCCTCGTCCCGGTGTGGGCGCTGTCACTCGCGAACGAGGTCGGCGAGCAAGGGCAGCCGCTCGTCCACAACGGCGTCATGTACGTGAGCAACGTCAGGCAGACGGTGGCAATCGACATCGCCACCGGCAGGCAGATCTGGGCAACGCCCATCGAGTGGGACCCGGCGGCCGCGCGCGTGGTGTGCTGCGGGCTCTCCAACAGAGGGGTTGCGCTCTACGACGGCAAGGTATTCGTCGCCTCGATCGACGCGCACTTGAAGGCGCTCGATGCGAAAACCGGCAAGGAAATCTGGAAGACCAAGGTCGCCGAATGGAAGGAAGGCTATTCGATCACCTCGGCGCCCACGGTGGTGAACGGCGTGCTGATCACGGGCATGACCGGCGGCGAATACGGCGTTCGTGGTTTCTTGGCGGGATACCATCCCGTGACGGGCAGCCAGCTGTGGCGCCGACACACCACCGCGGGTCCCGGTGAAAAAGGTCACGAGACCTGGCCCGCCGGTGATGCCTACCTTCGCGGAGGCGGCTCCACGTGGATAACGGGTTCCTACGATCCCGATCTCGACCTGACTTACTGGGGAACGAGCAACGGCGGGCCGTGGGATGCCAACTGGCGGCCTGGTGACAATCTGTGGGTAGCCTCGGTGCTCGCGTTGAGGCCCAAGACCGGCCAGATCGTCTGGCATTACCAATGGACGCCCGCCGAGACCTACGATTACGACGGCAACAACGAAAACGTGCTCGCCGACATCATGGTCAACGGCGTCAAGCGCAAGGTGTTGATGCATGCCGACCGCAACGGCTTTCTCTATGTGCTCGACCGTACCAACGGCGAGTTGCTCGCCGGCAACCCCTACGTGACTGTGAACTGGGCCGAGCGTATCGACATGGCGACCGGGCGCCCGGTGGAAACGGAAGTGGCGAGGCGCCTGCGCTCGGGCGAGAAGGTGGAGCTCAAGCCGAGGTGGACCGGCGGCAAAAACTGGTTCCCCATGGCGTTCAATCCCAACACGGGGCTCTTGTACTTTCCGATGAAGGAAGAGACCGCCATTTACCAGATCAACAAAGAGATGCCCGCATACAAGCCGGGCGAGCGCTATCAAGGCGTGGAAAACACCACGGCTCCCCGGACACCGGGCTCGGCATGGGGCTATTACGCCGCGCTGAATCCGTTGACGGCGAAACCCAAGTGGAGGATGCCGCTGACGGAATTTCCGATGTGGTCCGGGATGCTGGCCACTGGAGGCGGACTGGTGTTCTCCGGCAAGCTCACCGGCGAATTCATCGCGATCGACGAGGATACGGGCAGGATCGTGTGGCAGTTCCAGACCGGCTCCGGAATCAATGCCCAGCCGATCACTTACACCCACAACGGCCGCCAGTACGTCACCGTGCTGTCAGGCCTCGGCGGCAGCACTTCGGCAAAGAGGGAGACCGCGGGGAAGATCCAGCCCGGCGGGTCCGTGTGGACGTTTGCCCTGATGCCCGATTGAATCGCGTTAAAATAATCCT
>VBDE01000414.1 GCA_005883665.1 Betaproteobacteria bacterium | reverse complement strand
ACTTTCCTACGGCACTTCGGGGATCGGCACGACGCATCACCTTTCCGGTGAGTCGATTCGCCTCCTCACCGGAATCGACTGGGTGCACGTGCCCTACAAAGGCGGCCCTCCGGTGATCACCGACCTCATCGGCGGTGAGATCCAGGTGGGATTCAGCATTCTCGCCACCGCGGCTCCGTTCCTCGCCTCGGGGAAGATCCGGGCCCTTGCGGTGAACGGCGCGAGGCGCTATCACGTCATCCCGAACGTGCCGACCGTGGCGGAGCAGCTGCCGGGCTACGAAGCGCCGTCGACCTGGGGCGGATACTTCGGGCCGGCGGGAATGCCGCAGGCCATCGTGAACCGCCTGCACGACGAGATCGTGCGCATATTGAGCTCGCCAGAGGTGCGCACGAAGGCCGAGGACATCGGCTTCCCGATCGCGACCAGCACGCCCGAAGAGCTGAGCGCCACCATACGGCGCGATATCGAATACACGGCAAAGATCGTCAAGGCGGTCGGGATCAGGCCGGAATAGCCATGGCGGGAAAGCTGAAGCTCTCGATGATGATCGGCGACTACGAGATCGTCCGCGCCCTGAAGGACGGCACGGTCGAGCCCAAGGGCATCGAGCTCCTCGTCGCGGACTATCCGGGCACGCGCGACATCCACGACAAGGTGGCTGCTGGCTCCGCCTGCGACATCAACGAGTTCAACGGCGGCGCCTACGTCGTGCAAAGGCACAACGGGCGCGACGACTTCACCGCGCTCCCGGTCTTTCTGCACCGGCGGTTCCGCCACGGCTTCGTCTACATCAACCGGTCGAAGGGGATCGAGAGGCCGACCGACCTCATTGGCCGGCGCGTCGCCTGCCGCACGCTCGGCGCCGCGGCGAATTACTGGATGCGCGGGCACCTCGAGGAAGATTACCAAGTGCCGCACCGGGCGATCACCTGGGTGATCGAAAGCGAAGACGACGCTTCGCGGCAGGCTCCGCCGGATCTGAAGATCGAGCGCCTGCCGCGCGGCAAGAAAGTCGAGGCGATGCTGCTCGCGGGCGAGGCGGATGCGATGATCGCACCGAACGTGACGCGCATGATCGGCGAAGCCGACCCGCGCGTCGCGCGGCTTTTTCCGAACTACCGGGAGATCGAGGCCGACTACTACCGGCGCACCGGCCTTTTCCCTATCATGCACGTGACGACCGTCCCGTCGAAGCTCGTCGCGCGGCATCCCTGGGTGGTGGAAAGCCTCGTGCTCGCCTTCGAAGAGGCGAAGCAGCTCGCCTATCAACGCCTCGCCAATCCGCGCAACGTTCCACTCGCCTGGTTTCGCACCTACTGGGAAGAGGAACGCGCCCGGCTCGGCCCCGATCCCTGGGAATACGGGCTCTCCGAGCTGAACAAGAGAAACTACGGCACGCTGGTCGGCTGGGTCCACGAGCAGGTGTTGACCGGCGCGCGCCCCAGGCTCGAGGACTTGTTTCCCAGGGAGGCCTTCGAGCTCGAGCTTCCGCTCCCCCACATTCATGAGATCGACTACAAGTTCTGAAGACGACGGAATCCATGTCATCGCGCGAAGGCCGTCCCGATTTCAAGTCGCCGCAGCTCGGTTGCGACTGCCATTTTCACGTGTTCGGCCCGGCCGGACGCTATCCCTATAACCAAGCCGACCTGCGCTACGCGCCGCCGCTGGCGCCGGTCGAAGACTTTCTCGCGCTCGCCGGGAAACTCGGGATCGGGCGCTTCGTCTTCGTGCAGCCTTCCGCCTACGGCCGCGACAACCGCTGCATGCTGGACGCGATGCGCAAGATCGGCGCGGCGAAATGCCGCGGTATCGTCGACATCGACGAGAACGCACCCGACGCGGAGCTCGAGCGCCTGGACGCTCTGGGCGTGCGCGGCGTGCGCATCAACGTGTCGCCGGTGAAGCCCTTCGAGGCGGGGTTCGCGGCGAAGCTCGTGCCTCGCATCGAGCGCTTGCGCGCGCGCTGCGCGGGAATCGGCTGGCAGCTCGATTTCTTGACGCCCGGATGGCTGACGAGCGAGCTGATGCCCGTCTTGAACAAGCTCGACGTCGATTTCACGATCGCCCATTTCGGCATGTTTCCCGCGATGGACGGCGTGGAACGGCCTGGCTTCCGGCAGCTCCTCGACCTGGTCCGGCGCGGGCGCTGCTACGTGAAGCTCACCGGCGTGTACCGCATTTCCGTCGCGAAGGGATTCGCCGACGTCGCGCCGATGGCGCGCGCGCTGATCGAGGCAGCGGCCGATCGCGTCATCTGGGGGAGCGACTACCCGCATCTTTCCTTCGCCGAGAAGGTCGGCTCGATCGAGCTGTGGAATCTGCTGGGGAAATGGGCGCCGGAGGAAACCCTCCGGCGTAGGATCCTGGCGGCTTGCGCCTACACTCACCCGCAACATTGGAGGAGTCACCATGTCGACACTCGTTAGAATCCATTGCGGCGGTCTTGGAAGTCTGTGTATCGTGCTGGCGCTGGCGGCTTTGCCCGCATCCGCGGGCGAGGTCCGCGTCTACGCCACCAACAGCGCCGGCGACAATATTCACGTCATCGACCCGGCGACGAACAAGGTCGTGCAGGTGATCGGGGGAATCGAGACGCCCCACGGCGTCGACTTCGCTCCCGACGGCACGCGCGTGTACGTGAGCAACGAGGCCGACAGCACGCTCGACGTCGTGGACCGAAAGACCGGCAAGATCGTCAAGAAGGTGCCCCTGAGCGGCCACCCCAACAACATCGCGGTCACCCGGGACGGCTCCCGGGTCATCATCTGCATAGCGGAAGACAAGGGCGGGCTCGATATCGTCGACACCCGGTCGCTCACGCTCGCCAAGACGGTCCCGCTCAACGGGCGCATGCACAACGTCTACGTGACGGCCGACGGCAAGTATGCCTACGCCGGCTCGGTCCGGCACAAGTTCCTGACCGTGCTCGATCTCAACACCGAGCAGGTGGCTTGGGACATCAAGTTCGACAAAGGGGTGCGCCCCATGACGATGGAGACCGCCCCCGACGGTTCGACCCGGCGCATCTTCATCCAGCTCTCGGACCTGAGCGGATTTGCCGTGGTGGATTTCGCGCAACGCAAAGAAGTGGCGCGGATCCAGTTTCCCGACCAGCCCAATGGGTACGGGACGGCCGAGGGACGCAGGGAAACCCCCTCGCACGGCCTGGCAGTCGCCCCGGACAACAAGACGCTCTGGGTGACCAGCGTGTTCGCCAACGCAGTCTTCGTCTACTCGCTGCCCGAACTCAAGCTGCTGGGGCACGTCGCGCTCCCAGCGCTCAAGCTGCCGGGGCGCGCTGCGATCGGCGCGCTGCCGAACTGGGCGACCTTCACGCCCGATGGCAGGCTTCTCTACGTCACCAACTCCGCGATCAGGTCAGTGTCCGCAATCGACACCAAGGCGATGAAGGTAGTCGCGAACATCCCGGTCGGCGAGGTGCCGAAGCGCATCAACACGCTGGCGCTGCGCTAGACCTGTCGGAAACGGGAAC
>VBDE01000110.1 GCA_005883665.1 Betaproteobacteria bacterium | reverse complement strand
CAACCTTGGAAACGAACTGCACCAGCATGATCTGCGGCAGCCTGTCATCGGGAATCAGCCCGCTTCCATAGAATGCGAGCGGATAAAAGATCAGGGAATCGACGCCCTCGCCGAAGATCGTCGAGCCGATGGTGCGCGTCCATAGCCACCGGCCCCGCGTGAGAATTTTCATCTTGGCCAGCACGAACGAGTTGACGAACTCCCCGCACAGGAACCCGATCAGGGAAGCCGCTGCAATTCGCCAGGTCGAGCCGAAGGCGATTTCGTAGGCCGCCTGGTTCTTCCAAAAAGGCGCCGGGGGCAGGCCGACCACGATCCAGGCCATGATAGCGGCGAAAGCAAGGCCCGCGAAGCCGGCCCAGATCACGCGTCGGGAACGGGCGTAGCCATAGACCTCGGTGAGGATGTCGTCGAAGACGTAGGAGATCGGAAAAAACAGCACGCCCGCCCCGAACGACACGATCCCGATCAGGGGGAGGTCGAACTGCGCGACCTTGGCAGGGCCGATCAGGTTCGAGCAGATCAGCACCGTGACGAACGCCGCCATGATGAATTCATAGTAGCGGTAGGAACGCGGGTTCATGAATCTTCCTTGCCGGGATTGGGCGGTGGAGCGGGCGATCCGGGTCTCGCCCGGGCCAGCTCCGTTGCGAGATCCATCACTGCCGCGGCATAGAGGTTGGATCGGTTGTAGCGCGTCAGGACGAAGAAATTCTGCAGCGTCACCCGGAAGTCGGACGGCTGGCCCGGCGTTTCCAGCTCGATCAAAGCGCAGCGGGTGTCCGGAGCCATGGGAACGGTGAGTTTCACGCCGAACCCCGGAAGCTCGGCGACGCGGTTGGCCGGCGTGACTCCCGCCTCGGCGAGCTTTCGCCAGCCTTCACCGCTCACCTCGGCGGAGAAGGCCACCGGCTCCCCCCGGGCCCATCCGTGAGCCTTCAGGAAATTACCGATGCTGCCGATGGCGTCCGCTGGGCTCGTCGCGAGATCGCTCAGTCCGTCGCCGTCGTAATCCACCGCGAAACGCCGGTACGATCCCGGCATGAACTGGGGAATGCCGATCGCCCCCGCGTAGGATCCCTTGATGCGCAGGGGATCGATTCCTGCCTCGCGGCTGAGCATCAGGTAGCTTTCCAGCTCGCCGCGGAAGAACTGTGCGCGCTTCGGGTAATCGAACGCGAGCGTAGCGAGGGCATCGATAACCCGGTAGGTCCCGATATTGCGGCCGTAAGTGGTCTCCACGCCAATGATGCCCACGATGATTTCCTCGGGCACGCCGAATTCGCTTGCGGCGCGCGCGAGTGGCACGGCGTTGCGGTTCCAGAACTGCACGCCCGCTTCGACGCGCTGGGGGTTGATGAATATCGCGCGGTAAGCCTGCCAGGAGGCGAGCGCGGTCTCGGCGGGCTGCTCCATCGCCTTGATGATCGCGGGTTGGAACTGCGCCTTGCCGAAGACCCGGTTGAGTTCCCTGCGGGTGAAACCATGCTTCTTTACCATTTCGGCGATGAACTGCTTCACTTCCGTGCGGTGCGGGTAAGCCGGAGGATCTGCGGCGTCGACCGAGCCGACCTGCAGCGCGAAGGCCGCGGCAACGAAGAACCCGTGACAAGCCTTCAAAGACCGAATTCCCGAACCAGGTGCTTCAGGCGGGCGATCGAGCGGGCGTCGGGGCGCGGGCCGTAGCGCTGATCGACGTAGAGGGCGGCGATCGCGCGCACGGCGTTCTCCCGCGCAGGGAGCGCTAGTGCGACGCGCCTCGCATAGTCGAGCGGACCCTCGGCCCGCGCGCGCCCAAGGCCCTCGCGAGCGAGCTTGTCGCAGAAGCGCGACCACGCGCGCTGCACCGGATCGTCGCGCCGTATGCCGCGAAGGAGCCAAAGCGCGGTCAGCAGCAGCACCCCGGCCACGCTCCAGAACAGCATCACCGTCATCGTTTGCCAGCTCGGTTGCTGCATTCCCAGCCACGAAAGCATCTCGCGCTGGCGATCGGGGTTGTAACCGAGCACCCACTGGTTCCACTGGTTCGTGAGAGCCTCCCAGTTGTTGCGCAGGCTTTTCAACCAGTTGAGGTTGGTGCGCATGAGCAGCGGCAGTGACGCTCCTCCCGGCGCGGTGGCCGTGATGCCGAGTTCGACTCGGATCGGGACCGCTACGGCGGTGGGATCGACGCGAGTCCAGCCGTTCCCGGCGAGCCACACTTCGGCCCACGCGTGGGCGTCGGCCTGGCGCACGACCATGTAGCCGTCCACCGGATTGGTGTCTCCTCCCTGGTAACCGGTCACCACGCGGGCGGGCACGCCGGCAGCGCGCATCATAAACACAAAACTCGAGGCGAAATGCTCGCAGAATCCCTGCCTGGTGTTGAACAGGAACTCGTCCACCGAGTTCCTGCCGAGCGCCGGCGGCTGCAACGTGTACTCGAAGCGGCCGCCGCGGAAGAACTCGATAGCCCGGCGCACGATCGCCCCAGGGTCGGCCTGCGACTCGCGCCACTCGCTCGCGAGCGCGAGCGCACGCGGATTGACGCCGCGCGGGAGCCTGAGTGCGTTGGCGAGGTCTTCGGGACCGCCTCCACTTGCCGCCTGGAATTGGGGAAAGGAGCTCATTTCGTAGCGGATCCGGCTGCGAATCGGCGTCAGGGAGATCACCAGGTACTCGGAGGTGAGGCGCGCGGTCGGCGGGATCCGCGCCGGCATTTCCAGCGCGAACATCCAGTTGTGGTTGTGCGGCTCGAGGGTCACCTCGTAATCGACTGGCGAGCCGGCGGACTCGACGCTCATGCTCCGGCGCAGCTGGGGCAAGCCCACGCGCCAGGTGAGGCCGTCGAAATCCGACAGCACCGGGCCGCGCCAGTAGAGCCGGGCTCGCGGGGGCGGCTCGGTTTGGAATTTCACCCTGAATGCGATCGCGTCCGACAGGGAGAGAGAGCTGATCGAACCGGGCGACATGGTCTCCGACAGGCCGGTCACGCCGCTGTAGGCGTCCTGCGGCATTCCCCACAGGGGCCCTTGAACCCGAGGGAACAGGAAAAACAGCAGCAACATCACCGGACCGGCCTGGGCAAGCATTCGGCCGGCTGTTTTCAGATCGTCGACGATGGGCCGCTGCGGCGCGCTGAACCCGACGAGCGCAGTCGTGGTGACGAACACCGTGAGCAGCATCAGCCCCGCGATCGGGATGGACTGGGAGTAGAAAAAGTTGGCCAGCGCGACGAAGTAGACGAGAAACGCCACGACAAAGACGTCGCGCTGGGCGCGCGTCTCAAGCAGCTTGAGGAACAGAAGCAGCACAAGCAGCGTCACCCCCGGGTCCCGGCCCATGATCGTGCGATAGGAGAAGAAGACGCCGAGCGCGCCCGCGAAAGTCAGCAGGATCAGCAGCCAGCGCGCGGGCAGGGCGCCGCCGCGAATCGAAACGAAGGCGCGCCAGAAAAGGAGCGCGGCCGCGGTGGCGTCGACCCAGAAGGGCAGCCACAAGGTGTGCGTGGCCACCGTGAGTGTCGCGCCGGCGATCAGCGCAGCGAACGGCAGCGGCGGAAGCGTATCGGCGTATCTCGGCTCAGCCACGGTAGAGCGCAAGCTCTTTCAGACAACGCTCCCGGTGCGGGAATCCCTCGCCGAGGGGCACCTCGACGCCCGGGAGCTTCAGCCCGTAGGGCAGGCCGCGCTCCTCGGCGAGCATGACCCAGCGAGCAAGTCGCGACAGCCGCGCCTCCGTGTGCATGCCCGCGGGGAGTTGATCCCAGTCGAACCAGAGCTCGGAAGCGGTGCGCCCCGCGAACAGCTTGGTGAGCAGGAGCTCGCTTCTCGCCGAGGCCTTCCAGGCGATATGGCGCGGAGAATCGCTCGCCTGGTAGGGTCGCAGGCCCGCGAAATCGTCGGTCCCGGCACCCGCCGAGATCGCGTCGCCGGTGTCCGAGTCGGAATGCACAGGAGGCAGCGGGGCCGAATCGGGCCGCGGGTACACGAGCGCGCGCGTGTCCGGCTGCACGTAGCTCCAGGCGCGCATCAGGCCCAGAGGAAATCGCGTATCGACCGTCACCCGCTCGAGCTGCAGCCAGCCCCGCTTCTCAGCTTTCACTGGCAGCGCGACGGAGCGGTGCGCTCGCGCGGGCGCGTCGCAGCTCACCCGGGCCCCGCGGCAGGCGAGATCGAGCGAATGGCGATCGAAGTCGCTCTTGTTCTCGAATACGAGCTCGAACTGCGCCGTGTCCCCCGCGAACACGGGCGCCACGCGCCCGGCGCTCACGTAAAGGTGCGCAAGATTCCTGAAGGTGTGCAGGATCGAAACGATGCCCAGGCCCGCGAGCAGGAACGTGAGCACGTAGCCGAGGGAGAGGTTGTAATTGATCGAGCCGATCAGCATCAGGATCACGGCAACCCCGAAGCTCAATCCGTGACGCGTGGGCAGGATGTAGACGCGGCGCTGGCTTAGGAACACCACGCCCGGTTCGGGCGCGTGGCGTCCGAACACCCACTGGAAGAAATTGTAGGCCTGCGAATACTGCAGCACCCGGTCGAGCTTCACGGGATGGGCACGGCGGCGATCAGGCCGTTCGCCTTGTCGACGCTCGAGACGCGAACCCCGTCGTGCACGGGCCGCAAGCGGTGGCCGGCCACGCCGGGGAGCACGGCCTGCACGTCCTCCGGGACGACCTTGTCGCGGCCTTCGATCAGCGCCCAGGCGCGCGAGGCGTGCAGCAGGGCGAGCGCCGCGCGCGGAGAAAGGCCCGTCGCGTACTCGGGCGAGCACCGCGAGTGCTCGACGAGCGCCTGGATGTAATCGAGAAGCGGCGCCGCGGCGTGCACGGTCTTCACCATCGCCTGCAGATCCATGAGATCGCCCGGCGCGAGGCACGCGTCGAGCCCGGCGATCATGTCGCGGCGGTCCGCGCCTTGGAGCAGGGTGCGTTCGGCGTCGCGATCGGGATATCCCAGCTCGATCCGCATCAGGAACCGGTCGAGCTGGGATTCGGGCAGCGGAAAAGTGCCCACCAAGTGCGAAGGGTTCTGCGTCGCGACGACGAAGAAGGGCTCGGGGAGCTTTCGCGTCTCGCCTTCGGTCGTGACCTGATGCTCCTCCATCGCCTCGAGCAGCGCCGACTGGGTCCTGGGCGTGGCGCGGTTCACTTCGTCGGCGAGGATCAGCTGCGAAAAAATCGGCCCCGCGTGAAACCTGAAGGTGGAGTTTTCGCGCTCGTATACCGATACACCGATGATGTCGGCGGGGAGCATGTCGCTGGTGAATTGTATGCGGTGAAAATTGAGCCCGAGGAGCTTCGCGAGCACCTGCGCGAGCGTGGTCTTGCCGACGCCAGGCAGATCTTCGATCAGGAGGTGCCCGCTCGCGAGCAGGCAGGCGAGCGCGAGACGGATCTGGCGCTCCTTGCCGAGAATTATTTTTCCCGCTTGCTGAACGACGCCCTGAATGAGCGGATAGGACATTCGATGCGGCCGTGCCGGCAAACCGTCCGTTAAAGTCGTAAGTTTACTGGAAAGCCGTTATGATTGGACGGAAGGAATAAAGTTCATGGCGACGGCGTTTATCACGCATGCCGACTGCGCAAGGCACGACATGGGCCGCCACCACCCGGAGAGCCCGGCGCGGCTCGCCGCGATCGAAGACCACCTCATGTCCTCGGGTCTTGCGGGACTGCTCGAGCGTCACGATGCGCCCGCGGCCAAGGTGAGCGAGCTCGCTCGGGTGCATCCACTCGAATACATCGAAGCGATCCGCGAGGCCTCGCCGCGGAGCGGAATCGTGCACCTCGATCCCGATACCGCGATGTGCCCGCACACCTGGGATGCGGCGCTTCGCGCGGCGGGAGCCGCGGTGCTCGCCACGGACCTCGTGATCGGCGGGCGCGCAGACAGCGCCTTTTGCGCAGTGCGCCCGCCCGGTCATCACGCGACACGCACCCGCGCCATGGGGTTTTGCCTCTTCAACAACGTCGCCGTCGGGGCCAAGCACGCGCTCGAGCAGCACGGCGTCGAGCGCGTGGCGATCATCGACTTCGACGTGCACCACGGCAACGGCACCGAGGACATCTTCAGCGACGACGAGCGCGTCGTGATGGCGAGCATCTTCCAGCATCCGTTCTATCCCT
>VBDE01000109.1 GCA_005883665.1 Betaproteobacteria bacterium | reverse complement strand
GCGAGATCTATCTCTATCAGGGCGCGGACCGCGCGCAGAGGCTCGTCTCGCGGGCAAAGAAAGAAGGCGGCCTCAGCCTCTACACCACCATGACGCCGGAAGACGCGAGCCCGATGATCGCGGCGTTCGAGGAAAAATACGGCATCAAGGTGAGGATGTGGCGAGGCATCAACCAGAAGCTCGTGCAGCGCGCGCTCGCCGAGGCGCGCGCGGGCAAATCGGCGGTCGACGTCTACGAAGGAAGCGGGCACGGCATGGAGATCCTGCACCGCGAAGCGCTGCTCGAGAAATTCTGGAGCCCGGCGTTCGGCGACATTCCACCGGAGGCCTTCCCGCGCCACGGCTATTACGCGCCGGACAATCTGCTCTTCTTCGTCATGGGCTACAACACGAAGCTCGTCAAGCCGGAGGACGTTCCCAGGTCCTACGAAGACCTGCTGCAGCCCAGGTGGAGCGGCAATTTCGGGATCGAGGCTTCCGACATCATCTGGTTCGCGGCGGTGGCCAAGGCGATGGGCGAGGAAAAAGGCCTCGCCTATTTCCAGAAGCTGGCGGCGATGAAGCCGCAGATCCGCAGCGGCCACACGCTCATGACCGAGCTCGTCGCCGCCGGCGAGATCCCGGTGGTGCTGACGCTCTACAATCAGGCGGTGGACAAGCTGAAGGACCGGGGCGCGCCGATCGACTGGAAGCCGCTTCCGCCCGCATTCGGCCGCGCCGACGGCATCGGCGTGGCGAAACAGGCGCCGCACCCGCACGCGGCGCTGCTCTTCGCGGATTTCGTGCTGTCGCCTGAAGGCCAGCGCTTCATCATGGCCGCGAGCCGCGTGCCGGTGAATCGCAAGGTCGGGAGCTCGTTCAACCAGAGCAATTTCCGCATCGTCGACCTGGCGCCGGTCGTGGACGAGTGGGTCACCTGGGAAAAACGCTGGCAGACGCTCTTCCTGAAAGGGCAAGAATAAACATGGCCCGGGACCCGGACACGTTGCGCTTCGGCGGGGACTGCGAGGGCTTTCTCTATTTGCCGCGAAGCGAATCGCCGGCGGGCGCTGTCGTCATCCTGCACGAGCGCTACGGCCTGGTGCAGCACACGCTCGACCTGGCGCGGCGCCTCGCGCGGGACGGTTACGTGGCGCTCGCGCCGAATCTTTTTTCGCGCTGGAGGGGCGACGAGGCGGCGCTGCGAAGCGGCAAAGAGCGCGCGGTCCTCCCCGATCCCGAGGCCGCCGCGGTGATCGACGCGGCGCTCGATTTCCTGAAGGGCCATCCGCGCGTCGCGCCGGAGCGCATCGCACTCATGGGCGTGTGCCAGAGCGGGCGCTATCCGATCGTGGTCGGAAGCCGGCGGCGCGATCTCGCGGCTTTCGTGGTGTTCTACGGCGGCTCTCAGCAGCGAGATTGGAAGGTATCCGACCTGCAGCCGGCACCGATGCAGGAGATGATGCGCTCGCTTTCGGCGCCGGTTCTCTTCGTCTACGGCGAGCGCGATCACACGATCTCGCTCGCCGATATCCGCCGCACGCGCGATGCCCTGGAGGACGGCCGCTGCAGCTACCGCATGAAGGTGTTCCCGGGCATGCCGCACGGCTGGTTGAACGACACCATGCCGGGACGCTACCGCGCCAAGGAGGCGGGAGAAGCCTGGGGGGTGCTGCTCGCGTTTCTCGGCGACGTTTTCGGAGGCAAGTGGCCGGGCAAGGGGCAGGTGCGCTGGGAGTTCGAGAGCGTAAGCTCCGCGGATTACGACTTCTCGAAAAACGTGAGGCTGGAATGAGCGGGGCTTTCGCTAGCGCCCTTTCGGCCCCGGATGAATGTTGTCCACCCAATGCACCTCCTCTGGCTTCTCGACCGCCGGAATATCGAGGTTCACCACCACGGGTTCCTGGCCGCTCCGGACGAGCACGCATGAGAGCGGTTGATCGTCGCTCGCGTTGATTTCCTGGTGCGGGACGTAGGGCGGCACGTAGATGAAGTCGCCCGGCCCGGCCTCGGCGACGAATTCGAGCTTGTCGCCCCAGCGCATGCGCGCGCGGCCGCTGACGACGTAAATCACGCTCTCGACCGGCCCGTGGTGGTGCGCGCCTGTTTTGGCCTTGGGATGGATGACGACCGTCCCGGCCCAGAGCTTCTCCGCTCCCGCGCGCGCGTTCGTGATCGCCGCGGCGCGGTTCATGCCGGGCGTTTGCGCGGTGTTGATGTCGAGCTCGTTCGCGTGCACGACGCGAACGCCGCGGCGCTTCCATTTCGATTCGGTGTCCATGCCCGGCCTCCTTGCCGACCCGGTTCCGGGTGCTCCACGACGCCGGACGAGGGAAATTCCCTTGTCCGCCTCGAGTTCAGCGTAGTATGTGTCCAAATGGGACAAGTAAGGGATTGAGCCATGACAAGCCTGTCCTTGCGCGAGAGCGTGCTCGCCTTCATGACGTCCAACCCCACCGCATGGCGCATCAATGCCCTCGCGACGGAGCTCGGAGTCGGCGTGCAACGCATGGGGCTCGAGCTCTCGCAGCTCAATGCCGAGGGCAAGCTCGTATCGTGTACCGTCAAGGCTCCGGGCCGGCAGCCCGAGGAGGAGTATCGCATCGCCGCGACCGAGCAGAAGATGGATCCGCACCACTTCGTCATCAGCAGGAAAACCAACGTGCGCCTCCGCGGAGCCGGCTGAACGAGTTCGTCCCCGTCACTGCCGGTGGTCAAAAATAAAGGCAATCGGGAAGACAAGCCGTCAAGGAGGGGAGAATGAAGCTTTCTAGGCAGATCCTTGCCTGCGTGGCCGCTGCGCTCCTCGCCGGGACGGCGCTGGCGCAATCCTACCCGCTCAGGCCCGTGCGTTTGATCGTGGGTTTTCCGGCCGGAGGCCCGGCGGATATTTTCGCGCGGACCTTCGCGCAGGCCTTGAGCGCCGGCCTCGGCCAGACGGTCATCGTCGAGAACAAGAGCGGCGCGGGAGGCGTGCTCGGTATCGACGCAGTGGCCAAGGCCTCGCCCGACGGCTACACGCTGGGGTTCAACAACCAGGGATCCGTGGCGATGGCGCCGTTCGTGCTTTCCAAGATGCCCTTCAACCCGCAGAAGGATCTCGCGCTCGTCACGACCGTGGTCAAGGTTCCCGAGGTCGTGGTCGTGAATCCGTCGCTCCCGGTGGCGAGCCTCGCCGAGCTGATCGCTTACGCGAAGGCGAACCCGGGGAAGATCAATTTCGGGTCCGCCGGCGCGGGAGGCATCACGCATCTCGCCTGCGAGCTCCTCAAGGCCGAGGCGCGCGTCGATCTCGTGCACGTGCCGTACAAGGGCGCGGCGCCCGCGGTAAGCGACTTGCTGGGCGGGCAGGTCAACATGGGGATCTTCGACATTCCGGTGGTGCTCCCGCACGTTCAATCGGGCAAGTTCAAGGCGCTCGCGGTGACGAGCGCGAAGCGGGCGCCGTCCCTGCCCAATGTCCCGACCACGGCGGAGACGGGCTACCCGAAGGTGATCTCCGACAACTGGTACGGGCTGGTGGCGCCGGCGGCGACGCCGCCCGCCGTTCTCAAGCGGATTCACGAGGCCGCGGTCGCGGCGCTGCGTTCGCCCGCTCTTCTCGATCAGTTCGCCAAGGTGAGCGGGATCGCCTTCCCGTCGACGCCGGCGGAATACGCCGCGTTCCTCTCCGAGGAGCAGGCGAGGTGGAGCACGATCATCAAGGCGATCGGCTTCAAGGAGGATTAGCCGCCGTCAGCGCGCGACGACGTCGTGAACGCTCGATCACGATGACTGATCCACAGCCGTCCTTCCACCCCTCGCCGAGCAGGCCCAGGCTCCGGTTGCCCTCGGGAGCCTGCGACGCGCACGTGCACGTATTCGGACCGAAGGTGATTTTTCCGTTCGCCGAGAACCGGCCCTTCACGCCTGCCGATGCGCCCAAGGAAAAACTCTTCGCGCTGCACGCCATGCTTGGCATCGGGCACTGCGTGATCGTCCAGTCCACCTGCCACGGCTTCGACAATCGGGTCGTCGCCGACGCGATCGCCGCGAAGAAGGGCGACTACTGCGGAGTCGCGCTCGTTCCCGCGACGGTGGGAGACGCCGAGCTCCGTCGCCTTGATGCGCTCGGGTTCTGCGGCGTGCGGTTCAACTTCATGAAGCACCTGGGCAAGGGCGCGGGAATCGAAGCGGCAATCGATCTGAGCGCTCGCCTGGCGAAGCTCGGCTGGCACCTGCAGGTGCATTTCGAGGCTTCGCTCATCGAGGAGCTTACGCCGTGGCTGAAGCGCTCCGCCGTGCCCGTGGTGATCGATCACATGGGGCGCGTGGATGCCTCGCTCGGCCTCGAGCAGCCGGCCTTCCGGCGCCTGCTCGATCTCATGTGCGACCCGCGCTTCTGGGTGAAAGTGAGCGGCTCGGAGCGCATTTCGCGAGAGGCCGCACCCTGGGAAGATGCGATTCCCTTTGCGCGCACGCTCGTTTCGGAATTCGGCGAGCGCACGCTCTGGGGCTCCGACTGGCCTCATCCGAACCTCGCCGCGGTTCCGGACGACGGCGTGCTCGTCGATCTGCTGTCGGAGATCGCGCCCTCCGAAACGCAGCGGCGTGCGCTGCTCGTGGAAAACCCGAAGCGCTTCTACCGCTTTCCCCGAAAGCTCAAACCATGACCCTACGACTGCAGGACAAGGTTGCGATCGTCACCGGCGCGGGCGCGGTGGGCCCGGGCTGGGGCAATGGGCGCTCGACCGCGATGCGCTTCGCCGAAGAGGGTGCGAAGGTCTTCGCCGTGGACCGCGACGCAGAGAGACTGCGCGAGACCGTTGACGGGGTAAAGAAAGCGGGCGGCACCATCGCGACGCACCTCTGCGATGTCACCCGAGCCGCGGACGTCGCCGCGATGGTCGACGCCTGTGTCAAGGCCTTCGGGCGGATCGACGTGCTCGTGAACAACGTCGGCGGCTCCGCAGCGGGCGGCCCGGTCGAGATGTCCGAGGAAACTTGGGACGCGCAGATCGACTTCAATCTCACCAGCGTCTTTCTCGGGTGCAAGTACGTCATTCCGGTGATGGAGAAGCAGGGAGGCGGAGCGATCGTCAACATCGCCTCGACCTCGGGCCTGCGCTTCACCGGCAACGCGCAGGTCGGCTACGCGGCGACCAAGGCCGGCGTGATCCAGCTCTCGCGAGTCGTCGCGGTCCAGTACGCGCCCAAGGGGATACGCGTGAACACGGTCGTCCCCGGCCAGCTGCATACGCCCATGGTGGAGGCGCGCCTGGCGAAGCAGCGCGCCGGAGGCGACGTGGAGGCGCTCCTCGCGCAACGCCGGACGCGCGTCCCGCTGGCGGTCGAGGGCGACGGGCGGGACACCGCGAACGCGGCGCTGTTCCTCGCCTCCGACGAGGCGCGCTTCATCACCGGAACGGAGATCGTCGTCGACGGCGGAATGACGGCACGGTGCGACTGAGATCGTGTTCTAGAGCTCCCAGGGGTAGCCGATGAAGATCGCGGTGTTGAAGCCTTCTTTGCCGTGAGCGATGTCGCCGCGGAAGACCACGCCCGACGCGGTCACGATCCGCAATCCGGCGCCGTAGGAATTGCGGAGGTTGCCGCGATCGTGGAGATCGCTTCGCGTGTCCGAGGTGATGCCGGTCTCGTAGAAGAAGGCGACCTGGATCGAGGTGCGCACGCCCTTCATGACGAAGATGTCAAAAGGAGTCTTTTCGTCGGTGAGGTTCCAGCGGTATTCGGCGCCGAGGAACAGCGTATGCGCGCCCTTGAAGCGGCCCTGGGGATAAGCGCGCAAACGGTCGAATCCGCCCAGCGATGTAGCGGTGCCGAATCGGTTGTTCGCGATCGTGGTGTCGATCACCTCGTTGCAGAATTCCTGTTGGGTGGGATCGGTCACGGCAGCGCAATTCAGGCCGAGCTGCCGCTGTAGCGCCGTTCGGTCCGTTTCCCCCTGGCGGGACACGAAGGCATCCGAGCGCAGCAGGTTGAGCGCGACCGTATCGCGCCGCCTGAAAGGGATGTAGGCGGTGGTGTTGTAGTCCATCACGAAATAGTCAGGCCCGGAGCCGCGAGGGGGCGATTGCGAGCGGGTGACGTCGATCCGGAGGCCGCGCCGCGGGTCGGCGTAATCATCGGTCAGGTCCATGCGAGCTCCGAGTAGCGTCGTATGGCCGCGGTCGCGGGGCGGGTCCTGCGCTTCGGCGATGACGTTGCCCTCTTTGTCCCGGATAGTCTTCAGCCGCGAGGCGCCCTCGTACCAGGCCCCGTGGAGCTCGACGCGGCGGTCGAGAAACGTGGCGGTCATGCGCGCGCCGTAGTACTCGGTATCGCCCACTTCGAGCAGGCGGAAGTCGTCCTTCCTGGTGTTCATGCCGCGCTGGGCGTAGCTCTGGAACGCCGCCTTGCTGATCGCGCTGTAGCCGAGATCGAGGATCAGGGTTCGCGGGACGAGATGGATGTCGCCGACGCCGGCCGCACCTCCTTTCACGTCTCCGGCGAATACGATGCCGTAGGCATCGGTGTAGGTGTCGGCGATGTTGAACGCGCCTGCCGCCAAGCTCAGGCCCGATCCGATGCCCGGCAGCCGGTAAGGGTAGGGGAAGGCCGCGTAGCCGAAATCCTTCGGGAACTGGTCGCGGCGCCGCTCGGGAGCGGTGAAATCGTCTTCGGCGGTTGCGGCCGCGGGGATGAACGCGCAGACCAGGCACACGGCGAGCACGAAGCCTTGCGTCAAGCGCAAGGCGTGACGCTTCATCGGCGGGTCGGCAGCTCGATCGGCTTGCCGTGCGGCGTTGCCCGCGCGGCGGAGTCCCATTCGTCCACGCGCCGTTCGAGCTCCTGACCGGGGATGAGTTTTTTCCCTGCGAGGAGTTTTTCCAGGGCCGCCAGCCAGTGCTCGTAGTAGCGGGTGCCGTCGTCCGGCTCGCCGCGCGCGGTCGCGGCGGCGAGCTCGGCGGCGAGTGCGTCCGCCCATTCGCGCCAGGTGAAGACGCCGCGCGCGTGCAGGGAAACCGTCATTGCGAAGGCCTGCGCCTCCCACGGCGCCTTGAAGACCGGCCCCGCGTCGTCGCGCGGCAAGGCGGGCAGGGCGCTGAAGTCGACCTCAGGCGGGATCGAGGTGGTCATCCCAGAGATCGACGTACACGCTGTCGCGCCCGGAAGCGGAGGTCCCCCACAGCTCGCGCGCGGCGAAGCGCACGCTGTAACAGTGCTGGGGCTTCTTGTCGCGCGTCATGGCATGGGTGTCCGCGAAGATGAAGACGCCGTGGTCGCGGTCGACGCCGCCGCGCTTGCCGCGTGCGTAGCGCGGCAGGCGCGTGTGGCCGATGGGATGGTCGTTGTGCGTGAGCACTCGGTCGCCGGGCTCGAATTTGGGCGGCACGTCCTCGTCGAGCCGCGCGTGGCGGCGGTTGCGCAGGAACGTCGCCACCTCGGGGACCCGCAGCATGCTCACCCCGCTCGCTTTCGACTCGGCCCGCCCCGTCTGGAGCTCTTTCGCCGTGACCAGCCCCTGCTCGACGAGTAGCATCTCCAGGCCGCGCAGCCATTTCTCGTAATAGGTCGCGGCGAGGTATTCGGCGGGCGGAATCCGCTCGCGCGAGTGGCGCCCCATGTCGATGTTCCACCTGCGGTGGAAGCCGCAGGCGAGATTGAGCGCGTGCACGCGCGCCTCCCACTCGGAGTGGAAGACCGGCTCGTTCTTCTCGATCTCGACCCGCCCGACGCCGTGCATCCCGCCCATGTCGTGCACGCCGTTCATCGATTGCTCCGCTCAGGCACCTTCACCTGCGCGACGCCGATCATTGCGTCGCGCG
>VBDE01000411.1:579-3951 GCA_005883665.1 Betaproteobacteria bacterium | reverse complement strand
CAAGCGTCACGTCATCTTCAAGCTGCGCGAGAACGAGGACGACGGCGCGGTAACGATCGAGCGGCTGCTGGCCGAGCTCGTTCTGTGCGGGACGGTCGACAAGGTCGTGGACGAGCTGCTCGCGCTGCGCGAGCGTTCGGGCGACTTCGGCGAAATCGTCTATGCCGGAATGGACTGGGCGGACCCGGCGCTCGCGCGCCGCTCGATGGAGCTGATGGCGAACGAAGTGATGCCGCGGGTCAACAAGGCGATCGGCGGCCCGGCGAAGGAGGCGCCGCGCGAGGCGGCGCGGATCTGAACTATCCCCTTCAGGAACAATTCTTGCGTCCTTCCGTCCCTCTGGAAACCTCCGAATCGGGACTCGACGGCGCAACATGACACTGCAGATGGAAGACGAAAGCACGATACAGAAGAACATCGCCGACAAGCTGATTTCGGCGTTGAAGACGGGCGGCTTCGTGCTCTATGCCCAGAAAATCCTGCAGCTCGCAGCCTCAAACCTGGGCGAGCCGCCGTTCCAGGAGATCCTCGTTCGCTTCCGGGAAGAAGAGGAAAAGCTGCTTCCGCCGGGAACGTTCTTTCCCATGCTGCAGGAGTACCGGCTGCTGCCGTACGTCGACCGCTGGGTGGTGAGCCGTCTTGCAGCCTGGGTACAGGAATCCCGCGCCCGGGCGACGCCCGGCTCGCCCGTGCCCGCAAACGGCGTCAACCTTTCGGAGGACACGCTGCGCGAACCGAAATTCGCGGATTTCGTCGCCAAGAACATCCAGAACGCGAAGCTGCCCGAAGGGACCTTCACTTTCGAGCTCGGCTGGGACACGGCTCTACTGCACGCCGAGCAGTTGAAGAACATCCAGGCGCGGCTCGGGCCCCTTGGCTGCCGTTTCACCATCGCCGGCTTCGACGGCAGCGAAGGCTCGTTCAGCTTTCTCAAAGTGGTCAAGCCCGATTTCGTGAAGCTCACTTACGGCACGGTGAAAGACGTCGGCCGCGGTCTCGCGGCTTGCGAGAAAGTCGAAGTTATCAATCAGAAGTGCCACGCCATGGGAATCAAGACCATCGCGGAATTCGTCGAGAGCCATGAAGTGCTCGATCAGCTGCGCCTGATCGAGGTGGATTTCGCGCAAGGACTCATCATCGGCGGGCCGCAGCAGCTGGCCTAGCGCCGCGCAGAGCGGGAACCTGATTCCCCGCGTTTTCAGCGCGCTTTCAGCGTATGGCCGCCGGGGCGACCGTCGAGCCCGAAGCGCCGTAGATCTTGAGCGGCTGCATGGTGAACGCGAATTCGTACACGCGCTTGGCTGCCAGCTCGTCGAGCTTCAGGTTCTCGAGGATGTGGATGCCGTTTACCACCAGGAAGATCTGGTGCACCGGCAGGCTCAGGTCCTTGTCGGGGTTGGGCGCGACTTCCACCGGCCAGTTGTCCGAGCCGACGAGCAGGGGATCCTGCTTCGCGAGCCATTCGGCCGCTGCCACGCCCACGCCTGGCGTCGATTTCACGAAGCGCGCGTTGTCCTTTCCGTAGAGCTTGCCCCAGCCGGTATGGATGATGACCGCGTCGCCCGGAAGAAGCTTCAGCTTCTGCCGCTCGAGCGCCTGCTGCAGATCGGCCACCGTGATCTCGTAGGTGTCGCCGAGCATCTCCACGCCTTTGAGCGCCGCGATGTCGAGCATCACACCGCGCGAGAAGAACGTGGGCGCGTTCTGCACCCCGAGCTTGGTGAAGCCGCTGCGCGTTGCGATCTCGCTTGTCTTGAAGCAGTTGTAGTGCGAATCGCCGTGCGTCTGGTGAGCGAAGCCGTCGAACTGCGTGCCGACCTGGCCGATTTCACTGGTCACGACTTCCTCGTTGCTGCCGCGCGTGTTCCTCCCGGTATTCATGAACGTACGCTTGGTATGCAGGTTGAAAATGCGCGTGCCGAAGAAGGCCATTCCGGGCCCGAGGACGTGGCCGAGCTCGATCACCTCGCCAGTCTTGATGAGCCGCGCGCCGCGCAGTACCGTCTCCGGGTTTTTCATATGATTGCTCGATCCGCGCTCATCACCTGCGCCCCATTTCGAGGGGCAGCGCTGGCTTTCGGCGGGTACGTTCCATTGCGCAAATGCGAGCGCGGGAGCGGCAAGGAAGGCAATTGCGATGGCGGTGCGTTTCATGTGAGTCCCCTTAGTTGAGAATTTCGTATAAGCGTTCGTCATAGAGCGCGCCGGCCATCCCGACGAGCTTGTCGCGGAACTCGCGCTGGTGCGCGGACATGCCGTTCGCGTCGAAGGCCTCGCGCGAGCGCCAGATCTCGAACACGGTGAAGTGGTTCGGACGGTTGGTCTCCCAGGACCTTGAGCGCGACGATGGCGTTGTCTTTCTGCGGCGGGATCACGTCGACGTGGGTCACGCCGTAGACCGAGCCGGAGGCAACTTCCATCGGACCGACCGAGAGCGCGTTGTGGAAGCGGTCGTCGGCCGGCGCGTTGCGCAGCGCGTTGAGCTTTTCGCGAAACTCTTTCGTGCCCGCGGCCGCCATATGGGCGTCCCAGGCGGCCTTGTCTTTCCAAGCGGCGGCGACCACAAACTGTCCCGGCCGGACGACGCTCCGCACCACCACCGAGCGCAGGTTTCCGGACGATGATCGGCTCGCTTCGCGATAGGACTTCAGGAGCGCGGCGGCTTCCTCGCGGGCGGTCGGCCTCGCCTCCACGTAGGTCACGACGTAGAGCGGGCTCACGTCGGCGGGAACGGCGGGAGAGGCGGCGGGAGGCGTTTGGGCGATGGAGTTCACGGCGGAGAGGCACAGCAGGGCCGGGACGAGCGCGGCCTGATGGAATGTCATGTTTTCTTCTCCCTGATCAGTCCAGCAGCAGCCGGGTATCGTACACCCGGGATGGAAGGCCGTCGCGTTCGGCCCCGTCAGCCCCCGGTCAGCTCGCGCACCGCGGCGATCAGGTCTTCGAACTTGAACGGCTTCTTGAGCGTCTTCACGGCGCCGACTTGGCGCGCGACCTCGAACACGTCGTAATGCCTCAGCGGCTCGAGGCCGGTCACGGCGATGATCTTCACCTCGGGAAACTCCCTGCGCAGTTCGTGGATCGTCTCGATGCCTTCCTTTTCCGGCATGAAGATGTCGGTGACGATCACGTCGGCCGGCCGGGCGCGCTGCTGCGCCAGCCCCTGAACGCCGTTGGCGGCGCCTTCGGCTTCGATGCCGTGGCTCCGAAGCCACCGCAGCGCAAGCGTCCTGAAGTCGTCGTTGTCGTCGATGAAGAGAACGCGCGTCATGTCCGCGGGAAAGGAAGGCGAAATGCGGATTCTATGCAAAGCGCCCCGGACAATCCACAGGATGCTGAAAACCGGCGTTGCAGTGCGAAACGCGCAAGGTC
>VBDE01000411.1:0-558 GCA_005883665.1 Betaproteobacteria bacterium | reverse complement strand
GCGAATCGAGGCAGGTACCCGGAAACTCGTAGGCTCAGTCGAGCGTGAAGGTGTCCCAGGCGACGCTATCCCAGGCGACGCTATCCCAGGCGATGCTATCCCAGGCGATGCTATCCCAGGCGACGCTGTCCCAGGCAATGCTGTCCCAGGCGACACTGTCCCAGGCAAAGTTATCCCAAGCAATGCTATTCCAGACCAGAGTGTCCCAAGTGAGCAGGAACCAGGGAATGCCGCCGAGCGTCGGATCCTTCCAGTGGAGCGGCGAACCAAAGAGGACCGGGTACAGCGCGCGGGCGAAGCCGTCCGCGGGCCGGAGCCCGTCATTGGCGCAGGTGAAACCGACCACGGGTTGGAGCGGGTCAGGCAGGAACGTGCCAGGCAGGAACGCGCCAGGCAGGGGCGCGCTCGGCACAAGCGCGCCCAGCCAGAGCGGCACGAGCACGTCATCGGGCTCCGTCGTATCACGCAGCGCGGTTATGGTGGCCGCGTACGCATCGAGCAGCCCCCTGCCCTCCGCCATCGGATCGGGGAGCCCTTTGCCGCTGTCCTCCCCGTACA
>VBDE01000108.1 GCA_005883665.1 Betaproteobacteria bacterium | reverse complement strand
ACCGAGAACCTGCCCTACGCCGACCAGACCATCGACCTCGATCCCAACGTGCGCGATGCCTGGGGCCTGCCGGCCCCGCGCCTGACCTACGACTGGCGGCGGCCGAACGAGCTGGCGCGCGTCGAGTTCATGATGAAGAAGATGGAGGAGATCGGGCGCGCGATGGGCGCGACGCACGTGTGGCGTGCGCCTTTAGGCCCAGGCGCCCCGGGCGCGCACCACGAGGGCGGGACGCGAATGGGTACCGATCCGAAGACCTCAGTGGTGAACCGCTATGGCCAGAGCTGGGACATCCCGAACCTGTTCGTCATCGGCAGCTCGACCTTCCCGTCGATGAGCGGCTTCAATCCGACGCTCACGATCCAGGCGCTCGCCTACATGAGCGCCGATGCGATCGTCAATCGCTACAAGAAAAATCCCGGACCGCTCTTGTAGCAACCACACCGCAACTCGGATTTATTCGAGTTGCGGCACTTAGTAGTGCGGAACTCGGGCAAGCCCGAGGTCCGATGCCATCCACGACTTTCTTCGCTGCAAAACCAGACGTGGATGGCCGGAACAAGTCCGGCCATGACGCGGAGAGGGTCAATCATTGTGAAGCCTGGTATTAGATGATTGCGGAACTCGGCCATAGCCGAATTCCGTCGCAAGCAGCGTTCTGCCGCCGAACACGAAATAATTTACCACTAATCCGCCCCGATCGCGCCCCTCCGGAGGGTGCGGAGGCGAACGAAATTGACATAAGACCGATGTGCGACGTTCAGGAGAGCTTCAAGCACTGGACTGCGGCGCGCCGGAGAATTGATTGTCCTATCCGTGAATGTCCGGTATGGAGAAAGGCGACCGGCGGCTCGGGGTCGCTTACCGCCACGTCGTGAACCGCCAAAAGCACTCATTCGCGGCTTCGTCATTAGATCACCCGGTCGACCCGCCCTGGCTCATCGGCTCAGACTCACGGGGACGATTTCCATCGATTTAACCTCGTCGGGTTCGCCGGTATAGATGACGAGGGACACCGATTCATCCGCGATCATCGCGCTATGCGGCTGCCCCTTCGGGTTGAGGCTATAGCCGCCCGAGTTTCGCGCGGGCCGCCCGCTCTTGGTGCTTCGGCCGCCTTCCAAGCTGAAGACGTGCTCGTCCGATCGTGCGGTAGCGACTATCTTGATGAGCTTGCCCGGCGGTGGCGAAAATTTGACGAGCCAAGCGATACCCCCACCATGACGACGACGATCACTCAGCACCTTGAGCTGCACTACCTCCTTGCCGTCATGGATAGCTGCCGGCCCATAAAACGGCACACCAGAAGTCCATTCCATCATCGAGACGTCAACATGTTCCGAGGCCATTGTTCCCTCCTGCGTTGATGTGGAGCTGCGCCATGTTAGCAACATGCGAGGATCCAATCGAATGGCCGCTTTGGGTCGGAAGCCGACATGGTCCTGAACCGGCCACAACCAGTCGGTCGTGCTCACAAGGACCGGACACTCGGGACCTACGCGTCCGCTGTCGAGCTGGCCACCGGGGAGTCGATACCACCACTTGCGTCCACCGCTTGTTTGCCCCACGACCATGCGTCGTCGAAAGCGCCGCCGAGCGCCTCCCGCAGCGCGGCAATTCGGAAGACAGCGTGAAGCGGATCTGGTTCATCAAGCGGGCCCAGGACCTCGGCTTCACGCTCGCGGAAATTGCGAACCTGCTCGCGCTGGAAGACGGCCGTAGCTGCCGTGAGACCCGTGAGCTGGCGGGAAGAAAGCTTGCGATCGTGGAGTCGCGGCTGACGGACCTGAGCCGCCTGCGCAGGACACTGCGCGAGCTTATAGCGGGTTGTGACACCAGCCGAGGAAAGGTCTCGTGCCCGATTATCAGCGTACTTTCCTCGGATCGGTCACAAAGTCCGGGACTGACCGCACTCCATCATTGGTAGCCACACGACTCGGATTGTCTTGCTCCTGGGGTGTACGAGAAGCTTAGGTCACCGGTCACAACGCGCCGGATCGTCTCGTGGCAGCACGTCTGCAAAGTCGTCGAAGCGCTTCCACTTCGGCACCGGCGGCGTGTAACCGGCGCGCGGCACGTACGGCGAGGGCTCGGTGATGCTCATGCGGTGGATGTAGCGCGGGCAGTTGGGAAAGATGCGCGTGGCGCGCACGCGCACCACGAGCTGCGCGCCGACGAAGCTGGCACGCAGCGGGTCGTCGTCGGCGATCGAGGCGCGCCCGTTTACGCGCAGTCGGTTGGGCCGCTCGAAGTCGACGAACAGCAGCGCCACCGCCGGGTTGACGAGGAGGTTGCCGAGGCTGCGGAACATGCCGTTGCCGTCGTAGTGCGGGAAGGCCAGCTCGCCGTCGCCGGTCACGCGCACGAAGCCGGGCGCGCCGCCTTTGTACGAGCAATCGGGCTGGCCGTCGGCGTCGGCCGTGGACAGGAAGAACAGCGAGCGGCTTTCGATGAACGCGCGGTCTTCGTCGCTGAAAACCCGGCGTGCCAGTTTCTCTTCGAGCCGGTCGGCGAGGCGGCGCGTGTCGAAGCGGTCCTGCAGCGCTCGCATGCCGGAGTGGTACGCCGGGGATGTTTCGTCGTTCATAACCTTACTCCTTCGAAAAGGCCACCGGCTGCGCCGGCTTGGTGTTGACATGCAGCTGGAACAGGTCAGGCCGCGCGTAGTGGCCGACGACGTCGAGGTTGCGCCGCGCCACCGCGACCCGCTCGAGGTCGATCTGCGCATACAGGATGCCCAGTGCCTCGCGCAGCGGCCCGGCGACGATCTTGCCGCCCGGGGCGACGACGACCGAATCGCCCGGGTTGACCCACTCGTTCGGGTCGGGAAAGAGCTGCGCCTTTCCGGGGACGGAGTCCGGGATGTCGCGCCCCTGGAAAGCGCAGCCGCTGCAAAGCACCCAGCACCCGCCCTCGCGGGCGATGTGCTGCATCGTCGCGATCGAGCGGTCGCCGCTGTCGTAGGTCGGAGCGACATAGAGTTCGACCCCTTGCGCGTACAGGGCGCAGCGCGCGAGCGGCATGTAGCTCTCCCAGCAGATCAGCGCGCCGACGCGCCCGCATGGCGTGTCGACGGGTTTCAGGCCGGTGGCGTCGCCGAAGCCCCAGACCATGCGCTCGGGGCTGGTCGGCATCACCTTGCGGTGCCGGTTGAGCAGCGCGCCGTCGGGCCCGATCACCACGACCGTGTTGTACAGCGTGGTGCGGCTGAAATCGGCGTCGAGCTCGTGGATGCCGCACACAACGCTGACCTGGTGGCGCTTGGCTGCCTCGCGCAGGGGCGCCAGGTCGTCCCCGGCCAGCTTGACCGCGTTGGCGCGCAACAGCGAATGCAGCCGCTCGCTCAAGCCCATGTCGCCGCCGGGCCGAAGCCGCCAGATCCAGGCCGGATAACCGGGAACGAACGCCTCGGGAAAGACGATCAGGCGCGCCCCGGCCCGCGCGGCTTCGTCGATCGCGGCCACCGCCTTGGCGAGCGTCGCCGCGCGATCGAGGAACACCGGCGCTTGTTGAACGATGGCGACGCCCGACATGGCTTGAGCTTGCTGTCCTAGGCGATATCTTCGTGCAGGCAGAGGATGTTGCCTTCCGGGTCCTGGAACCACGCGGCCTTTTCCGAGCCGAGTACGGCGACGTGATCGACCGTCTTGAAGCCCGGCAGGTCGTAGTCGGCGAATACGACACCGCGCGCCTCGAGCGCGCGGATCGCGGCGACGATGTCCTTGACCTGGAAGCTCAGCGTCGAGTGCGTGGCCTTGGTGCCGCCGGGTTTTGGGAAGAGCGCGACCTCGGTTCCGCCGCAGCGGTATACGAACTTGCCGCTTTGCTTGGCGCCGACCGCTTCCAGCCCGAGCTGCTCGCCGTAGAAGCGGCGTGCGCGCTCCAGATCGATGACCGGTAGCATGCAGCTGATCTGCGTGCCTTTCAGAACGTTGCTGCGTGGTGCGGGTGCGTTCATGTCGTCTCCTTGAGGTTTTAGAGCCTGCCGATGAAACATTTACGCTCCGAGCAGGTGCGGCCTATACTCTGCCCGAAGCGCACGACGGCGCCATACGTGTTTCCACGTAGTCGCGCACGTCATGGGGAGTCCATGGCAACCCCTGTAGGACGCATCGCCGAGCAGGGCCTGAAGCTGCTGAACGAGATGGCGGCCGAGGCCTGGAGTCTGGAGAGCTTCGCCAGCTCGGGGCTGGACCGGCTGCCGCGCCTCGTTGCCTCCGAAGTGACCACGCTCAGCATCTGCGATCTCGTGCGCGGCCGCCGCACGGTGTTCAGCACGCCCAACCGGGCCTTCTCCGCGGGCGAGCGGGCGTCGTTCGATGCGCACTTCCACGAGCACCCGCTCGTGCTCTACCACTCGAAGACACCGGGCGGCACCACGCACCGCATCAGCGATTCGCTCCCGGCCTCGCAGTTCCGGCGAACGCCGCTCTACAACGACTACTACCGCTGCGTCGGCATCGACCACGTCATGGCGCTGCCGCTCTACGTGGACCGGCGTTTTCTGGTGAGCTTCGTCTTCAACCGCAAGCGCCGCGATTTCGACGAAGCCGAGCGCGACGCGCTCGACGTGCTGCGCCCGCAGCTCGCCGCGCTGCTCGGCCAGGCGCTGTCGCAGGAGCGCACGCGCTCGCTGCTCTCGCAGCTCGACTCGCTCGCGGCCCCCGGGGGCTGGAGTGCGATCGAATTGGACGGCGAGCGGCGCGTGGTGCGCGCCTCTGACGCCACGCGGGAGCGAATCGAGGCCTGCTGGCCGGACTGGAAGGGCGGCGAGGGGGCGCGGCTGCCCCATGCACTCGACCGCTGGCTGAAGGAACGGCTGGAAAGAACGGTGAATCTCGCCGGCACCGCGGCGAGCGGCTCGCTTACGGTCGGGCGGAGCGGAAGGGCGCTACGCGTGCGGCTCGTGCCCAATCCGGCGAGCGGCGGCGGCACCTTGCTCTTCGTCAGCCTCGCCGTCGAGACCGGTTTTCCCGCATCTACCGCGGGTGCGGCGCTCACCCCGCGCGAGCGCGAAGTGCTGCAGTGGGCGGGGGCGGGCAAGACCAACGCCGAAATCGCCGCGATCCTCGATATGAGTCCGCGCACGGTGGAAAAGCATTTCGAGCACGTTTTCGAGAAGCTCGGCGTGGAAACGCGTGTGGCGGCGGTGATGCGCTTGCTGGCCGGCTCACCGCGAGGTTGAACGCTCGACGCTTCCACGAAACCTCTCTTATCTCATTTCAGCGGCTGCGACGCGTGTTTCCCATCACCACGGGCAGGCCCGCGACGATCGCGCCCAAGGGCATGGTCGCGTCGCCCCACTCGCTCGCCTCCGCGGCGGGCGTCGACGCGCTTTGCGCCGGAGGTTCGGCGGTGGACGCCGCGATCGCGACGGGCGCCGCTCTTTCGGTGCTCTACCCGCACATGACCGGCGTCGGCGGCGACGCGTTCTGGCTGATCTACGACGCAGAAACGCGCCGCGTGCGCCACCTGAACGGCGGTGGCCGCGCAGCGAAGGGCGCGAGCATCGACTGGTTCCGCTCGCGCGGGATGAACGAAATCCCGTTGCGCGGCTTTCTTCCCGCGACTCTGTCCGTTCCGGGGGGAGTCGCCAGCTGGTGCGCTGCGCACGAGAAATACGGCCGCTTGTCCCTCGCGCGCGACCTCGCCGCGGCGATCGGCTACGCGCGCGAAGGTTTTCCCGTCACGGCCCGGCTCGCGCGCGCGATCGAGCTGCACGCCGCCGACAACGCGCTGAACGCGCACGCTCTGGCGATCTTCACTCCCCGTGGTGCGGCGCCGCGCGCGGGCGACAAGCTCGTCAACCGCGGGCTCGCACTGGTGCTGGAGCGGATCGCAGCGGGCGGACGCGAGGGTTTCTACGCCGGCGAGACTGCGCGCTCGCTCGCAAGCTTCTCGCGTGCGGGAGGCGGATTTTTCGACGAAGCGGACTTTCGCGGGCAGCAAGCGAGCTGGGGCGAGCCGCTCTCGGCGATCTACCGCGGGGTCGAGATCTTCGAGACGCCTCCGCCGACCCAGGGTTTTACGGTGCTGGAGATGCTCAACCTCATCGAGTCCTACGACATCGGCAGGATGGACCCGCTCGGTCCCGAGCTCGCGCACCTGCTGGTACAGGCGAAGCAGATCGCCTACCACGACCGCGACGCGCTGCTCGCCGACCCCGAGTTCCAGCCGGTTCCGGTCGAACGGCTGATCTCGAAGCCCTATGCCGCTGAGCGCCGGCGCCTCGTCAGCGCCGAGCGCGCGCTGCCCTGGGACCTGGTCCCTTCCTACGGCACGCTCGTCGGCGACACCGTTTTCGTCTGGAGCCTTTATTTCACCTTCGGCTCGGGCGTGGTCGCGGGCGACACCGGCATCGTGCTGCAGAACCGCTCGGCCTACTTCTCGCTCGATCCGATGCATCCCAACCGCCTGGAGCCGGGCAAGCGCCCGATGCACACCCTGATCGCCTCGATCGCGCTCAAGGGCGGCCGGCCCTGGCAGGTGCTCGGCTGCATGGGCGCGGACGGCCAGCCGCAGATCCATGTGCAGAGCTACGTGGGCCTCGTCGATTTCGGCCTCGACATCCAGCAGGCGCTCGAGATGCCACGCTGGCTCTCGGGGCGCTTCAATATCGGCGACGCGCGCGACCTGCTCAACATCGAAGGGCGTTTTCCCGAGGCGACCGTCGAGGAGCTCGAGCGGCGGGGTCACACGGTGAACCGGTGGCCCGACTGGTGCGAACTCGCCGGGCATGCGCACGGCATCACTATCGATTTCTTGTCAGGAGTGCGCGTCGGCGGTGCCGATCCGAGGAGCGACGGAGCGGCGATAGGTTACTAAGCGTGTGGAGGCACGGGTAAGGGGCATAGTTTTTGCTTCATTATTGTCATGGCAATCCCCTACCTTGAAGCTATGCAGTGCCTCAATCTCGTCGCGCCCCAGCGTTTGGCGGACGCGCTCAGGATCGCTGACGCGCGGGTAGGGCTGAAATCTCTCCAGGAAGGCTGCGATTCGCGCCTGAAGGAAGTCGTTTTTTCCGTCCCGGATGACCAATTTCACTGGTTCCGACTCGTGCTGCGCAAGATGGCAGAAAGGTACGAGCGTCAAAAAAGCGGCGCTCCTGTCTTGCCGCAACTTGAATTTGCCGCGCCTCATAATACGTTGAACCGCTGACGAATCAGGCGAAAGGCCGCCTTCGGGCGGCCTTTTCTTTTTCTGGGCGACCCCTGCTAGATCTTGTCCGGAAAGCGGATGATGAACCCGTCGCGGTTGGGCATGCGCACCTTGGGCAGCGTTTCGGGGTTCATCGAGTCGTTCTCGCCGATCAGCTTGTTCTCCGCGAGGATGTAGGCCGTGAGCGCATAGACTTCATTGTCGGTGAGCGAGCGCGGTTGCTGCCTCGTCTTCGGCGTATCGATGCCGCTCGCGAGCGGAGCGCCGCCGACCAGGGCGGCAAAGGGTCCGCCTTTGCCGTTCTCCCCGTGGCACAGGGCGCACTTCTGCGCGAAGATGCGCGCGCCTTGCGCGGGGGTGCCGCCGCCCATCGGAAGGCCCGTGCCGTCGGGCTGGATACTGATGTCCCAGGGGGCGATCTCGCCCGGCTCGATGGGCGTCCCGAGATTCGGCCCTGCGGCGAAGGCAGCGCCCGAACCGAGACCTAGCGCGAGAACAATGGCCGGAAGCTTATGCGTAGACATGTTTTACCTCCCCTTTGCCGTCGATCGCCCAGCTCGTGAGGCTGTTGTAGTGCTGGTTCGGGAACCCCAGCACGTTCGGGACCTTGTGGGTCTCGCCACGCTGGGCCACGAACTGGGCGCGGGTCGGCTGCACGTTGCCGGCCTCGTCCCAGGCGCGGCTTTGCAGCACCGCGGGACCGCCGTCCCACCGCCAGGGCATCCGGAACCGGGTGAACGCCTTGGAGAGTACCGGCGCCTGCAGCGCCGCCTGCGCCCAACTCTGGCCGCCGTCGGCCGAAACCATCACCTTGGAAATCCGGCCGTTGCCCGAGTAGGCGATGCCGGAGATCTCGTAGTATCCGGGCCCCTTGAGCGCCAGCCCTGGCGAGGGGTGGGTGATGAAGGACTTCACTTCCTGCAGGAAGTAGAACCGGTACGCTTTTCCGCCCGGCAGGAGCTGCGAATAGGTGCGGGTCTCGTAATAGCTCATGGCCGGGGCTTCGACCAACTTCAACCGGCGCAGGAATTTGACGTTCATGTTGCCTTCCCAGCCGGGAAGGAGCAGCCGCATCGGATAGCCGTTGCCGGGCATGAGCCGCTCGCCGTTCTGGTAGAGCGCGATCATGGCGTCGTCCAGGGCCTTGGTCAGCGGGACGCTGCGGCTCAAGGCGAGCGAGTCGGCGCCTTCGGCGACGAGCCACTTCGCCTTCGGGTCGATTCCGGTTTCCTCCAGCAAAGTGGAAAGCGGAACCCCGGTCCATTCGGCGCAAGACGCGAGGCCATGCAGCGCCTGTACGCTCGCCTGGATCGGCTCCTTCGAGAACATCGGCGCGCTGTTGCCGCCGCATTCGACGAAGGTCATGCGCGACACCATCGGATAGCGCGCAAGCGCGTCGAGCGTGAAGGCGAGGGGCCGCTTCACCAGGCCGTGGATCACCAGGCGGTGTTTGTCCGGGTCGATGTCCGGGTTGCCGGAGTGCACGATGGTGAAATGCAGGCCGTTCGGCGTGAACGTCCCGTTGATCAGTTGATGCGGAGTGCGTGCGTGCGAGGTGCGGGTCTCGCCCTTCGGATTGGAGAGCGTGCGCACGACCTTTCCCTCGAACCGCGACCGCTGCTCGTAGGACGGAGAGATCGCGCCGGGCGCGAGGCTCCACGGGTCGTCCGTGAGCGGGGCCGCCCCTGCGGATCGGGCGAGCGTATAGCCCGTCACGGCCGCGGTGAACGCAGCGCCGCCGCGCAGGAAGGCACGGCGTCCGAGAAGCCCGTTTCCTGCGACCGCCTCCAGTCTTTCCAGCTCCTCCTTCGCTCGATCTTTTGGTTCCACGGCCGGCCTCCTTGAACGGGTCCCTCGGGACCGATATTCTGCTCCCAAACGTCTGCCTCGTGCGCGGCGCCCGTGCTGAGCATAAAATGGCCGCGCAAAGCTTCCCCTCCAGGGAAGCGGGCTCAAATCCATCGGGAGGAACG
>VBDE01000107.1 GCA_005883665.1 Betaproteobacteria bacterium | reverse complement strand
CAAATGCAGCGATGTCGGCATCCTCAGCGTCCCGGATCGACTTGGTAGTACCCATGCCATGACCCGCCGCGTCCTCCACACGCAACAGCACGGGCGCGTGATCAGCACTCTCGAGGAGTCGTGCAGCCATTTTCGCGGGCTGCCAAGGCTCGACTCGGGGATCGTTTAGTCCGGTCGTCAGAAGAAACGCGGGGTATTGGACGTCGTCGCGTACGTGCTGATAGGCGTCCATCGCCAGCAGGTTTTTGAAACCCTGCTCGTCTTTGAACGTGCCAAACTCGGGAATATTGGCCGGCCCTGAGGGCATGACCTCAGTTCTCAGAGCGTCAACATCTCCGACACGCGCAATTGCGCCGGCAAAGAGATCTGGGCGTTGCGTGGCGGCGCGTCCCACTGTGATGCCTCCCGCGGACGTACCTTGGATCGTCAGCATTTCGCGCGTCGTATACCCCTTCGCGATCAGTGCCTCGGCGCAAGCAATGAAATCGCGCCACGTGTTCGGTTTGTTGGCGTCTTTGCCCCCCAGCCGCCAGGCCTCTCCGAGCTCGCCGCCACCGCGCACATGGCACTCGGCGTAGACGCCGCCAGCGTCTGCAAGCGCGACGATCCGCGGGGAGAAGGTTGGCAGAATTGAGATGCCGTATGCACCGTATGCATCGAGCAAGGTCGGTCGGGGTGATATCGGCCCCGGCGGGGCGATCACCGAAAGTGGTATTTGGGTGCCGTCTCCGGCTGCAGCCGACATCTCAGTCACGGAGTAATTCTTTGGCTCAAGCGTCGGCCCGTAGATCAGATTCAGGTCTGTGAATGTGTCCTTGGTCGAGTCGTATCGAAAGTACGCGGGTGGGTTGACCCAGCCTTCCAACGCTACAACAGCACCTGGCAGCGTAGCATCGGTAGCCACTTCGGAGATGATTCCGCGGACCGGCAACTTGACCTCGGTCACGGTGCCGCCCGGGCGTACGTGGAGCAGCACCCCAGTCAGCCCTTGCCTGCCCGCAACGTAGAGGCCATCAGCGGCGGCGTGAATCGACTCGATGACGCGATCCGGTCGCGCCACGACCAGAGTTCGGGCGTGTACGAGGGTGCCGTCGAGAGGCAGCGCCATCACTTTGAACGTCGGTGCATCCTTGTGTGTCAGGAGGTACAGGGTTGTCGAGCTTGCGCTTAGCGCCGTGACGTCATCATCGCGATTGGCGATCTGTCGCCACTGGGCTCGTCGCGCGCTCGCGTCCCCAAGCGGCGCGATCCAGACTTCCTTCTCCTGCTGCACACCGTTAGACCCAACGAGAATGGCGCGCGAAGCGCCTGGCACGACACGCGTGCGGGCAAAGACGACTGGATCCTTGATCGGCCCCAGCCCCGTGGCAGCGCCGGCCATCGGCACAGGCGGGCCGTTAAGGTCCCAGTACGAGGAGGAAGAATTAAGGTATTTGTCGGTCGGCGCAGCGCCGGGACGTCGCTCCTGCAGGCGACCGAGAAACAGCCCGGAGCCGTTATCCGTCCAGGAGGGTTGGGACCACTGCGCGCGATCGATTGGGCCAGCGACCGTCGCGGCGGTCGCGGTGTCCAAGACCGTAAGCACTGAGGCTTCCGAGCCTCCTGCGGAAATTCCGACCGCAACGCGTTTCCCGTCGCGCGACGCAGTGAAATAATCGATCGCTTGTGGCACTCCCCCGGCAGCCTTGATCAATGCTTTCGTGTCCACCAGCGTGTGCGTCTGCCCCCCCGACGCACGAACGACCAAGTCGTAGACGTCCGAGCCCGGTTTGCGCTCCAGATAGAAAATGTGATTCCGCGTCACCTGCACGGACCTCACGAACCCGAAACTCGCACTGAACGCGCTCAACGTACGCAGATACTCGGCGCGAGGCGCAATTGAGTCGAACACAGACCGGGTGTACGCGCCTTGCGCCTTAATCCAGGCAATGGTTTTCGGATCCATCGCCTCCATGAATCGAAAGGGATCAATCACCTTGGTTCCGAAGTACATTTCCTCCACCGCCTGGGCCGCGAGACCTGGAGGTGCGCCGCTGGGCGCTATGGGGTTCACCCGCTGCCCGCTTTGCGCCGAGATGGGCGCCGCGGCGAGTACGGCGAAAGCTACGCCCAGGATAGCAGTGCCTCGATACATGAATTGCTCTCCCCTCAATGCAGGCGCGCC
>VBDE01000106.1 GCA_005883665.1 Betaproteobacteria bacterium | reverse complement strand
CCCGGCGATGAGCTTCAGCAGCTCCATCGACAGGTGGCCCGAGGTCATCGATCCGGGCAGGCCGTAGTTGAACTGCCCGGGCTTCGACCTCACGAGCTGCACCATATCCTGGACGCTGAGCACGGGCAGGCTCGCGTTCGCACTGAGAATCCCGGGCACGAGGGCGACGAGCGTGATCGGGCTGAAGTCGTTGATCGAGTCGTAGGGCAGGTTCT
>VBDE01000105.1 GCA_005883665.1 Betaproteobacteria bacterium | reverse complement strand
TTGGCGACGATCTCCGTGCCGATCACCCCGCCGGCGCCGGACCGGTTGTCGGCGATCACCGGCTGGCCGAGCGCTAGAGCGAGCTTCGCGCCCACCGCGCGCGACAACAGGTCGGTGGTCCCGCCGACGGCGAATGGCACGATGATGCGGATCGGCTTGGTCGGAAACTGCGCCAAGGCGGGAATTGCAGCGGCCGCGAACGAGACGGCAAGCGCGAGCGCGGCAAAGGGTTTCCCATTGCGACCTCCTGGCATCACTCGCCCTTGATGCCGAGCTGCTTGACGAGCGGCGGCCAACGCCGCAACTCCACCTTCAAGAACGCATCGAAGTCCTCGGCTGAGCTACCGATGAGTTCCACGCCCAACTCCAGGTACTGAGTCTTGCGCGCAGGTTCGTTGAGGATGCGATGAATCTCGGCTTGAAGTTTGGCGACGATCCCCTTCGACACGCCTTTGGGCCCGACCATGCCGTACCACTCGGCGTTCTCGTAATCCGGCACCTGCTCGACCATGGCCGCAACCTCGGGCAGCACCGGCGAGCGAGTGGTGCTGGTGACTGCGATCGGACGCACCCGTCCCGAACGAATGAACGGCAAGATCGTGTTCACGTTATTGAACCCCAGCAAGATCTGTCCGGCCATCAAGTCCTGAACCGCGGGAGCGCCACCGCGATAAGGCACGTGTTGAATATCCACATTCCCGCGCAGCTTCAAGAGCTCACCGGCAAGATGCGCCGCTGTCCCCGTTCCGGGGGATGCGAACGAATACTTGCCGGGGTTCGCGCGCACCAGCGCGAGAAACTCCTTCAGGTCTCTTGCCGGCAGCGAGGGATGTACTGACAGCACGTTCGGCACGCGGCACAGCAGCGATATCGGCGTGAAGTCGCTCGCGGAGTCGTAGGGAAGCTTCGTGTCCATCCCCGGGTGGACCGCGTGCGCGCTGATGATCAGACCGATGGTGTAGCCGTCGCCCGGCGCTTGGGCGATCGCATTGGTACCGACCACGCCACCCGCGCCGCTCTTGTACTCGACGATTACCGGCTGGCTGATGGTCTTGGTCATTTCGGTGGCGATGATGCGCGCGAGCACATCGGTCGTCCCGCCGGGCGGGGACGGCGAAATGATGCGTATCGGCTTTGCCGGATAAGGCTGGGCCCAGCCGCCGATCGCCGCACACGCCATGACGACGGCCGCCATCAAACGGGCGCAAACGACGGAAAGCCTCATCACCGGTGGCGACAATGATGTCGTAGCTCGAAGGAAAGGATGGGATAGGAAATTCAACTGCACGAGGGGAAGTATCCTAGGCGTCATTGCCCGGGTCAAACGCTTGCCGGAACTCTCAAATCACCGCGCAGGCGCAGCCGCCGAAGCCGTATCGCAGCCCCCTGCGATCGAACCCCGTCGAGCAACGCGGCGTCTTTGCGATGCGCGCTTGCAGCCCGGATTTCATCAGCGGCGCGCCGTAACCGCCGTAAGCGGCGACCGGCGACCATTCCGGGGCGACCGGCAGCGGCGGCGGAGAGAAAGCCTTGAACTCGGCCGCGGCGTACACCGGTTTTCCGCCCACGATCGTCAGCACCGATTCGAGGCCCTTGATTCCGTCTTCGGGAATCGAGAAATAATCCGCGGACAGCACCGCGCAATCCGCGAGCTGTCCCGGCGCGAGCGCGCCCTTCTTTCCGTCTTCGCTCGAGAACCAGCTGCTGCCGACCGTCCACAGGCGCAGGGCGTCCATGCGCTCGAAACGATTCGCCCCCGGATACATTTGCGTTCCTCCGACGGTCTTGCCCGAGATCAGCCAATAAAGCGACACGAACGGGTTGTAGCTTGCGACGCGCGTCGCGTCGGTGCCGGCACCGACCGGGACGCCGGCGGCGAGCATCCGCTTGATCGGGGGGCTACTCTCGGCTTGCGCGATTCCGTAGCGGTCGATAAACGTCTCCCCCTGGTACGCCATGCGGTGCTGCACGGCGATGCCGCCGCCCAAGGCGCGGACGCGGTCGATGTTGCGCGGCGAAATGGTCTCGGCGTGATCGATGATCCAGTGCAGCCCTTTGAGCGGCACTTCGCGGTCGACCGCTTGGTAAACGTCGAGCGCGCGCCCTATGGTCTCGTCGTAGGTCGCGTGCAAGCGGAACGGCCAGCGGTTCGCAGCGAGCAGCCTCACCACCGCAGTGAGGTCAGCCTCCATGCTCGCGGGCATGTCGGGCCGCGGCTCGAGAAAATCCTCGAAGTCGGCCGCGGAGTAGACCAGCATTTCGCCGGCGCCGTTGATGCGGTACAGATCGTCGCCCTGGCCCGGCTTCACCGTTTTCACCCAGTTGGAGAAATCAGCGAGCTCCTCTCTCGGGCGCTGCGTGAAGAGGTTCGCGGCGAGCCGCACGGTCAGCTGTTCGCTCCTGTGCAGCTCGCTGACGACCTGGTAATCCTGCGGGTAGTTCTGAAAGCCTCCGCCGGCGTCGATCACGCTGGTGATTCCCAGCCGGTTCAGCTCGCGCATGAACTGCCGGGTCGAATTGAGCTGCTGCTCGTAGGGTAGCTTCGGTCCCTTGGCGAGCGTCGAGTAGAGGATGAAAGCGTTCGGCCTGGCGATCAAGAGACCCGTCGGATTGCCCGCCTTGTCGCGCTGGATTTCGCCTGCCGGCGGGTCGGGCGTGTCGCGGGTATAACCGACTACGCGCAATGCGGCGCGGTTGAGCATCGCCCTCGCGTAGAGGTGAAGGACGAATACCGGGGTGTCAGGCGCGGCGGCGTTCAGCTCTTCGAGCGTCGGCATGCGCTTCTCGGCGAACTGGAACTCGGACCAGCCGCCGATCACGCGCACCCAGTGGTTCGGCGGGGTGCGCCGCGCCTGCTCGCGCAGCATGCGCATCGCGTCGGCGAGCGAGGGCACGCCGTCCCAGCGGAGCTCGAGGTTGTAGGAGAGGCCCCCGCGAATCGGGTGGGAGTGCGAATCGATGAGGCCGGGGATCACCGTGCGGCCGTTCAGCTCCACTACGCGGGTCGCTGCGCCGCGGTAAGCCATGACCGTCGCGGCGTCGCCGGTCGCGTAAATGCGGCCGTCCTTGATCGCGAGTGCGTCCACGAACGATTGGCGGTCGTCCTGCGTTGCGATGCGGCCGTTAACGAGGAGAAGATCGGCGGGGGAAGCGTTCGGGGAAGGGTTGGCGCCGGTCATCGGATAGAAGCAATGGTGAACTATTCGCGCCGAGGATACCATTGGCGGTCCGATTTCGACCCGCAGCCGTAACATAAAGCGTAA
>VBDE01000410.1 GCA_005883665.1 Betaproteobacteria bacterium | reverse complement strand
CGATTCCGCAGTGTCTCTCCTTCGACGTAGGGCATCACGTAATACAGCAGACCGGTGGCTTCGCCCGAATCGTAGAGCGGCAGGATGTGCGGGTGCGCGAGGCCGGCCGCGATTTCGATCTCCTGGAGAAACCGCTCCGGGCCGAGCGCCGCGGAGAGCTCGGGCTTCAGCACCTTGATAGCGACCCTGCGATGATGCTTGAGGTCCTGAGCGAGATAGACCGCCGCCATCCCCCCGCGACCAAGCTCGCGCTCGATCGTGTAGCGGTCGGCGAGGGCGGGTTGCAGGCGGGCGAGAAGGTCGGCCAGGTGGGTGCTCACGGGCGTGGGACGGCTCCATCATAGGGTGCGGCCCTAGGCAGGGCCAGAGCCCCTCGTGCGCGGCTTGCGTTAACTCGGCAGGCAGTCTCCCGATCAGCAAGGACGGAGACTTGAACCCAGTTACCTGTCCTCCAGGGTCTTCCATGCGAGATGCATGAAAGATCACCCCAGTGTAGAAGACATCCGGGACTTGACCGACCGGCGTCGCTGGCCAGGTAGGACGCTCCATCCGAGTCATCCGAATGAAGCACAAGGGTGTGTGGGCCAGGGCCGTTCCACATCCGCCCAGCAGCCCACGAGTCAGCGGAAAAGACTGGTGCCACCGCGTTGAGCTCTGTGAAGACCGCGAGCGGCGGGGCTCGCTCCGGCCTGCGCTTCACGGCCTCGCCGCCCGGTGGAGGTGGCACGCGGTCCATTCGGATCGTGCGTCGGTTCGCCATCGGGGGAGACCTCCATGCCGCGCCGGATCGTCTTGCGGTGCGCTGTTCAGCCCTGCATGTTCGGCGCAACTCAGATGCTATGAACCCCGAGGCGCGAAGTCGTGTGGGTCGCCAATGCCTCGAGGGGAGCGAATCGCGAAACCGGCTGAGTGGGGGCACCCACTTGGCCGGTCTCTTTCTTGGACTAGTCCGGCCGGCTCGAATGAGACGTCGATGCTCGCTCCAGGTCTTCAGCTCGGCCCGTACGAGATTCGTGGACTGCTCGGTCGGGGCGGAATGGCGGAAGTGTATCGAGCTCGGGATGACCGTCTCGGTCGCGAGCTTGCCCTCAAAGTGCTGCCGCCCGACGCCGTCGCGGAGCCCGCCGCGGTCGAGCGATTCATCCGTGAGGCGCGGGCTGCGTCGGCACTGAATCACCCCAACGTCATCACGATTTACGAGATCGGCGAGACGCAAAGCGGCCGATTCATCGCGATGGAGCTGGTAGAGGGATCTGCCCTACGTAGTCTCATCGGGGCGCCCAGTTCCGTTGAACAGCTGTCACGCGTGGGTGCGCAGATCGCGGGCGCCCTCGCTGCGGCCCATGCGGCTGGCATCATCCACCGGCTCGACTTCGGGGTCGCGCGACTGCTCGCCCCGCAAGGTGGCTCGTCCGACCCCGACAGCGCAGTGACCGCCGCTGGAACCGCCGTGGGTACGCTGCGTTACATGTCGCCGGAGCAGGCGTGCGCTGAGCCGATCACGAGCGCGACTGATGTGTTTTCGCTAGGGATGGTCCTCTTCGAGCTGGCCACTGGGCAGCATCCGTTCGCGGCAACCTCGGATGTGGCGGTAGTCCGCGCCCTGCTGACAGCGCCGACGCCGAATCCGTCTCACTTCAACTCTGGTGTGCCGCCCGTGCTTGACACGCTGATCGGGCGCATGCTCGAAAAGGAAGCGTCACGCCGACCTGCCGCCGCAGAAGTCGAATCGGTATTGCTCGAGCTGGCTCGCGGCCGACCGACCCATGAGCCCCCGCGCACGTCTGCCGCCCCCGATCGCCGTACGGTCGGTCGCGATCGGGATCGCCGAGAGTTGCGGCGCGCGTTCGAAGAGGCGGCAGGGGGCCGAGGGGTTCTGATTAGCGTCGCCGGAGAGCCCGGGATCGGCAAGACCACAATCGTCGAGGAATTTCTCTCCGAGCTGAGCGCGGGAAGCCGCTCGACGCGGATCGCCCGCGGACAGTGCTCCGAGCGGCTGGCTGGGACAGAGGCGTACCTCCCTCTCCTCGAGGCGCTGGATAGCCTGATAGCCAGCCCAGCGCGTGAGTTGTTGACCGCCGCTCTCAAGCGCCTGGGGCCGACGTGGTACCTTCAAATCGCACCCGCGGCGACCCACACCTCGCCCGAGGGGCGAGCTCTCGCCAACGTGCAGGCGAGCTCGCAGGAACGTATGAAACGCGAGCTGGTCGCGTTCTTCGACGAACTGTCTCGCGCGACGCCGCTCGTGCTCTTTTTCGATGACCTGCAATGGGCCGACGTCTCAACGATCGACGTCCTCGGATACGTCGTGTCGCGAATCAGCTCGCTGCGACTGCTGATCGTCGTCACCGTCCGGCAGGCGGAGCTACTGCTCAGCAAGCATCCGTTCGCGCAGCTCAAGCTAGATCTTCAAGCTCGGGGCTTGTGTCGGGAGGTGGTACTCGATTTCCTCACCGCGGTGGACGTGGCGCAGTTCCTGGCCCTCGAGTTTCCAGGACACGAGTTCCCGTCCACGTTCGCGGCGCTGATCCATGCGAAGACGGAGGGAAGCCCGCTCTTCATGGTGGATCTCCTGCGATATCTGCGCACCCGCGGCATCCTCTCCAACGCGAGCGGCTCCTGGGTACTAGCGCAGTCCATGCCCGATGTCGCGCACACGCTCCCCGAATCGATCCGCGGCATGATCCAGCGGAAAATCGAACAGCTCGAAGACGCTGACCGGAAGCTGCTGGCCGCGGCCAGCGTGCAGGGCTCCGAGTTCGATTCCGCGGTCGTGGCACGGCTCGCCGGGATCGACGCCGCTGAAGTCGAAGAGCGACTGGAAGTGCTTGAGCACGTGTATGGATTCGTACATCGCGCGCACGAGCACGAGTGGCCCGACGGCTCGCTGAACGTTCGGTATCGGTTCGTACACGTCCTGTATCAAAACGCGCTCTATGCCTCACTCACGCCGACGCGCCGCGCGTCCTTGAGCGGACGCGCGGCACGGTCGTTGCTCGGGTTCTATGCCGCGGGCAGCGCGCAGATTGCCGCGGATCTCGCACTCCTGAATACCTCTCGATCGCCGCGGACAATGCCGTACGCGTGTTTGCGAATCAGGAGGCGGTCGCCCTCGCCAGACGCGGGCTCCAGCTCCTCGAGCGTATGCCCGAGAGCAGCACACGCGTTGAACGTGAAATGACGCTGCAGACCGTGGTTGGCCTCTCCCTCGGCGCGCTGCAGGGGATCGCGTCGCCCGAAGTTGGCCGAGCATACGGGCGCGCCTATGACCTGTGGAAACAATTGGGCTCGCGCCCGGAGCTATTCTCCATCGTCGGTGGGCTCTGGGCGTATTACGTGGTGGCGGGGAAGTTGGACATCGCCAGCGGAATTGGCGCGGAGCTGCTGCGGATGGCGGAAGCTGCGAACAGTCCCGCGATGTTGGTCACTGCCAGCAGCTGTCTCGGCATCACGTTGCATCATCTGGGGGATCATCGCCGGGCGCACGAATATTTCGAACGTGCGAGCGATGCTTATGATGTGGAGCTTCGGGCGGCCTTCGTCGGCCTTCCAATCGAACCCGGTGTCAGCTCCCTCGCCGAGTCTGCGCGAGTGCTCTGGGTTCTGGGGTATCCGGATCGTGCGCTCGCGCGGATCCGCGACGCGTTGGCGCTGGCGGACCGCATCGGCCACCCCGAGTCAATAGCGTTCGCGTCACTCTTCGGCGCATTTATTCACCACCTTCGCGGCGAGCGAGCGGAGGCGCTCGAGTACGCGAACACCGTGCTGGCACTCTCGCGCGAGCGAGACATTGCGACGCAGCTCGCGTGGGGCATGTCGCTGCACGGCTGGGCCGTCGGAATGGGAGGCCAGACGGATGACGGTATCGCAGAGATACGCGAGAGTCTCGCCGTTCAGCGAGCAGCGGGGTCAGAAGTGGCGCGACCCCAATTTCTGGCCATGCTGGCTGAGGTCTGCGGCTTCGCCGAGCACTACGATGAGGCGCTGGCGGCTGCCGACGAAGGTCTGCGGGTGTCGTCAACGACGAGCGACCACTATTGGGACTCCGAGCTCCGTCGGTTCAAGGGCGAGGCCCTGCTCCGGCTCGGCCGCCGGGCGGACGCGGAGGTGTGCTTCCTTGCCGCGCTTGGGGATGCGCGAAATGGCGAGGCGAAGTCCCTCGAGCTCCGTGTCGCAATGAGCCTCGGTCGCCTCCGGACGAAGGATGGGAAACTAGTGGAGGCTCGCGAGTTGGTCGCACCGATCTGCGAGTGGTTCACCGAAGGCAGCGATACCGCCGATCACGTCGCCGCGAAGTCCCTGCTCGTGTCCCTTCAATAGGGTCGGCCGAGCGAGGCAGAGATCGCGACACCCCTCGTGCGCGCGAGACAGCGACGCAATAAACCCTTGGTGTGGTGGCAGGAAGGGTTTGCCACAGTAGCCAGCCTATCGTCAATGGAGACCGGAGCTGTTGTACCCCCAACAATAGAGCGCCCCGCTGGTCGCGATGCCGCAGGTGGAAGTGGGCCCCGCGGGCAACGGCGGCCCGCACGCGGCGCAACGCCCCTCCGCCTTGCGGCAAAGCCCTAGCGGTGCCCAGTACCGGCCTGCATGTTCGATCCACTCAGATACCATGAACTC
>VBDE01000104.1 GCA_005883665.1 Betaproteobacteria bacterium | reverse complement strand
CCCATGAACTCCCAGCCGCGCTTCGTCATCTCGGCCATGGCCTTTGGGAAGGCGTCGCAGAACTGCGAGTTGAGCGCGACGGTCGCCTTGACGCCGGCGCCGTCGAGCACGTCGGCGAGCCGCCAGAGGCCGACGCGCATGCCGTATTCGCGCCAGGCGTAGTTGATCACGTCGGGCACGCGGTTCGTGGGATTGGGCGAGACGCCGGTGCCGGCCGGCGAGTCGTAGTGCCACACCTCCACGTTGGGCGCGATCCAGACGGCGAGCGACTTGTTGTTGGGCCAGGCGTAGGGTTTGCGCTCGAAGATGAAGGAATCCTCGTAGCGGTTCGAGCGGCGCATCGGGCCCAGGGTCTGGGCTTGCGCGACGCTGCGTCCTAAGGCGAAAGTCAGCAGACCCGCGGTGCCGGCGAGCACGAGCGTCTGCTTGAGGAAATCCCTGCGATCGTGATCATTTTCCATGGCGCTGTCCTCCGTTCGTTGCGGTGTTGATTGATCCCAATTCTGCAAAGGCTACACGGTTTCAAGTCGGCACTGTAGGGTGGGCAAGGGGCTGCTCGGACGATCTTGTCGGCACCGAGCTGCACCGCTATCACCACAGCGCGAGTCTTTCCGAGTCGAAGAACTATGCCGCCACGCTGGCGATTCTCGACGTCCTATTCGGCACGTTCTATTATCTGCCGGGGCGCGTGCCGGCGCGGCTCGGGGTCTTCGAACCGGACGCATATCCCGATTCAAACGAGTTCTGGAGGGTGATGAAGCTTCCGTTCGTTTCAACCGATCCAATCTAGTTGTGTTCTCCAAGGGGCTCCCCCCAACCAGGGCTCGAACCAAGGCCAGGATTAGCAGGTCGCGGGAATGTCCGCTTCGGGTCGGTTCGCGACCGTTGGCCGCAGACTTTGGCTCCCTTCCACGAAAAAGGAGCCAGTCATGGATCAGTTCAATGTTGTGACGAAGCCCGAATCCTCGGTCTTTTCGCTGCACGGAAACTCGCGCAACAGTTGCGAGGGCGGGGCGAGTTCTTTGATCTCCCGGATTCTGACGTCGTCAACCTTGAAGTGCATTTCGGGGGCGCTCGCGTGAAATATCTAACGAACTGAAAAACTTGGTTTTAGCCGAAGCCCCGGCGGCATGCGGACCGTGATACCGTTATGAGGCCGTATCGGCCTGGTTTACCGACAACTCCGCAAGGAGGAGCTAATGAAAGGACTACCCGCTGTGTTGTTTTGCATCGTGCTGGCCGCTGCGCTGGTCGCCTGCGGCCAAGACAAGGGCAAGGCGCCGACCGAGAAGAGGGCGACGGCACGGGCCCAGAGCAAGGCGCCGACGCAGGCCCAGAAGAAAGCGACGAAGGCGCAGAAGAAGGCCCCGACGCTGGCCCAGAAGAAGCAGCAGGACCGCTGGGGAGAGTGCAACAAGCAGGCGAACCTGAGAAACATGAAGGGCGAGGAGCGCAGGAGGTTCATCAGCTCCTGCCTCGGCGGCGGCGCCTAGAGCTTTACCACTAGACTGGCTCCGATCGCCCCTGCTGAGGGGTACGCAGGTGGAGCGAAATCAACATAAGACCGATGTGCGCCGTTCAGGACAGCTTCAAGCACTGGACTGCGGCGCGCCGGAGAATTGATTATCCATCCGTATCCGTCAAGAAGAAGAAATGCGGATACCTTGATTGTTTTCATGCGTGAGATGATACGCGCCGAGGAGGTGCCGATGAAACGTTTCCTGTGCTGGGTCCTGCTCGCGCTGCTCCCTGCCTGCGCCGCGGCGGCGTATCCCGAAAAGCCGATCACCATGATCATCGCCTACCCGCCCGGCGGCGGCACCGACGTGGTCGGGCGCGCGATCGCGCCGTACATCGAGAAGTACCTCGGCGGCGGCGCCAAGCTGCTGGTCGTGAACCGCTCGGGCGCCGGCGGCGAGGTGGGGATGGGCGCGCTCGCCAACGCGCCGGCCGACGGCTACACCATCGGCTTCATCAACACGCCGCCGCTGATGACGATCCCGATCGAGCGCCAGGCGATCTTCGGCAGCCCGCAGCGCTTCGAGCTGCTCGGCAACATCATCGACGACCCGTGCAACTTCGCCGTGCACGCCGACACGCCGGTGAAGAACCTGCAGCAGCTCGCCGCCTGGGCGCGCGCGAATCCCGGCAAGCTGACCGTCGGGACGACGGGCGTAGGCTCCGACGACCACCTCCTGATGCTCATGTTCGAGCGCGCCGCAGGCGTGAAGCTCACGCACGTGCCGTTCAAGGGAAGCTCCGAAGTCCGCGCCGCGATTATGGGGAAGCAGATCGACGTCGCGGCGATGAACGTCGGCGAGTCGCTGCAGTCGATCCGCGGCGGCGCGCCGATGCGCAACCTCGGCCAGTTCGGCCCCGCGCGCTCGAACCTCGCGCCCGAACTGCCCACCGGCCGCGAGCAGGGCTTTCCCTTCGAGATGGTCGCGCTGCGCGGGATGGCCGCGCCCAAGGGCATGCCGGCGGACATCCTCGAGCGGCTCGTGAAGGCAGTAGCGCAGGCCGCGGCCGACCCCGAGTTCCAGGCGCAGGCGGTGAAGGTCTTCGCGCCGCTGCGCTTTCTCGCGCCGGCGCAATTCGATGCCGAGATCCGCGCCGGCGACGCCCAGTTCAGGCAGCTCTGGAAGGAACTGCCCTGGACCGACAAATAATCGTGATAGGGGCCATCGCATTTGCACTCGGGGTGCTGCTCGCCGCGGTCCCATATCGCTCGCAGGCCGGCAACAATTGATCTCTCTCAGGAGCGCAGCACTTTCCCGGCGGCGGCGCCGGTGAGCGCGCCCTTCTCCCAGGTGACCGCGCCGTTGACCAGCGTCATCTCGACGCCGCGCGAGCGCATCACCATCCGCTTCGCGCCGCCCGGCAGGTCGTAGAGCCTTTCCGGACGACCACCGGAACCAATTTCTTTTTCAGAAAAAATAACAACATCAGCGGCGAGGCCAGGCTTCAGACGGCCGCGATCCTTGATGCCGAAGAAATCCGCGGGGTCCGAGGTCATGCGCCGCACGGCTTCCTCGAGCGTCAGCACTTTCCTCTCCCGCACCCACATGCCGAGCACGTAGGTCGGGTAGCCCGAGTCGCACAGCATGTCGAGGTGCGCGCCGCCGTCGCCCAGGCCGAGCAGCACCGAGCGGTCGTTGAGGATCTCCGCCATCCGGTCGACGCGGTTGTTGTACGACTGGATAGTAAATTCATTCTCTAAATCATCTTCTAAAGTAATATCCAGAAGAGCATCAACCCCGTCCTTGCCCTGCTCCGCGGCGATCTCGGCCACGGTCTTGCCTTCGTACTTTTTCAAATGCGCGGATTTGACCTCGTGCAGCGTGATGCGCGCCCAGTTGCCGAACGACGCCGGCCGCTTCAGATCTTCCCTGAATTGATTTCTAAAATTCACATCTCGATATACGGCGGCCTGGGCCTCTTTTGACTTGTCCACGAACAGGCGCTTCCACGACGGGAAGCCCGCGAAGCCGAAGGGGTTGCGCATGTTGACCTCGCGCGTGAGCGGCAGCGGCGAGGTTTGCGGCCGCGCGCCCTTCGCGATCAGCGGCCGCACCTTGCGCAGCGTCTCGCGCGCCGCCTCGGGCAGGTCGTCGCGGTCGAACATGGCGATGAAGGTGACCGGGCGGCGGCTCTCCTCCAGCATGAAGCCGAGCAGCTCCACCTCCGGCTCCTCCATCACCGCGATCTGGCGCGTCATCGCGTACTCGATCGAGCCCTTGCCGCGCTCGCGCAGCGCGTTGCAGTAGGCCTTGATCTCCTCGCGGCTGGCGTTGCGGCAGGCGAGCGGGCGGCCGCCGTAGCCCATGTGCTGGTTGAGCAGCGTGCTCGAGAAGCCGAACGCGCCTGCATCGATCGCTTCTCCCAATAAAGCCTTGATCTTCGCCGTCTCTTCCGCAGTGGCAGATCTTTCAAGAGAATCTTCATTCATGACGTAATGCCGGAACGGCGTGAGCGGCGCGAGGAACGCCAGGTTCAGCGACGGCTTCCTGCGCGCCGCGGCGTCCATGTACTGCGGGAAGGTCTCCCAGTCCCAGGTGATGCCGGCGTCGAGCACCTCGAACGGGATCGCCTCGACGTTGACCAGGTCGCGCATCGCGATCTCGCGCGCCTCGGGCCGGCACGGCGCGATGCCGACGCCGCAGTTGCCCATCACCACCGAGGTCACGCCGTGCCACGACGAGGGCGTGGTCGCCCCGTCCCAGCAGATCTGCGCGTCGTAGTGCGTGTGCGGGTCGATGAAGCCGGGGGCGACCACCAGGCCGCCGGCATCGATGGTCCTTTTCGCCGTTCCCGAGATATTCCCTACTTCGGCGATTTTTCCCTGCGCGATTCCAATGCTTGCCTGTTTCGCCGCAGCACCCGTTCCATCCACTACGATGCCGTTCTTGATCAGGATGTCGAGGGCCATGCGGCATGATACGCGCAAAAAAAAGGGCCCTTTCGGGCCCGTTTCGTGACTGCCTGCTGCACTGGCTAGCGCGAGCTGCCCGCGCTGGAGCGCGTATACGCGACGAATTCCTGCAAGGTCCAGACCGGCAGGCCCGCGGGCGCGGCCCGCGCCACCAGCGCCTCGCCGATCGTCGCGCCCGCGCCGGCGTAGTTCTCGATGATTGCCTGCTGCCCGAGCGCGCGGGCGACCTCGGGCTGCAGCGTGCGCGCGTAAGTGTCGACCAGCCCGCCCGGCGGGAAAGGCACGATCACGCGCACCGGCCGCTCCGGGAAGGTCTGCGCGAGCGCGGAGCCCGCGAAGAGCGCGAGTACGAGCGGCGCCGACCGCGCGCTCACGCCGGCCTGAGCCCCATCTGCTCGAGGATCTCGCGCCCGACGAAGCCGAACCCTCGACCGTGCCGCGACTCAGTCGAGCGGCTCGACCTTCACGATCCGGTGGTCGTGGTTGCTCCCGACCCAGAACGTCGTCGGCGTCGTCGACTTGTCGACGAACACCGTGCGCATGTTGGTGTCGGACGGCATCAGGTACTGCACTGCGGTTCCGGTCTTGGGATCGAGGCGCACGACCCGGTCGGTATGCATCGTCGAGACCCAGAGTTCACCGTTCCGGTCGAAATTGGCCCGGTACGGATACGTGCGTGCCGGCAGCTCGTGTTCGGTGAACTTCTCCGCCCGGGTGTCGAACACCGCGACCTTGTTGCCGCGGTATTCGGTCACCGTGATGTGGTCCTGATCGTCGATGTTCATGCGGCGGCCGCGAGCGTTCGGAGTGGGGAACGGCCACCACGTCACCTTCGTCGTCTTCGCGTCGATCTTGCCGAGATGGCCCTGGGTGAATTCGGCCATCCACAGATTGTTCTGCGAGTCCGAAATGACCTGATAGATGCCGGCGTTCTTGGGCGCGCCTTCCGGCAGGTAGTCGGTCGGGTGGAAGCG
>VBDE01000413.1:1940-2525 GCA_005883665.1 Betaproteobacteria bacterium | reverse complement strand
CCGATCTGGGACAGCCAGACGAGCCCGCATAACCCGATGTTCGACGAGAAGGGCAGGGTCTGGTTCACCTCGCGCGTGCGCGGCCCGGCGAACCCGGCCTTCTGCGGGAAAGGGTCGGATCATCCCTCGGCAAAGATCTTTCCCGTCGAACGCTCCAACCGCCAGCTCTCCATGTACGATCCGAAAACCGGGAAGTTCACGCTCATCGACACCTGTTTCGGCACGCATCATCTGTACTTTGCCGAGGATGCCAACAACACGCTGTGGGCGAGTTCGGGTGGCGCGGCGAACGAGGTACTCGGATGGCTCAACAGAAAAGTGTTCGAGGAAACCGGCGATGAGCGGAAGGCACAAGGCTGGACTCCGTTCATTCTGGATACCAACGGCAACGGCAAGCGCGACGATTACGTGGGGCCGAACGATCCGATCGACCCGAAGAAAGACAAGCGCATCGTGGCCGGTTTCTACGGGCTCGCCCCGAGCCCGGTCGACGGTTCGATCTGGGGCTCGGTGCTGGGATACCCGGGCTACATCATCCGCTTGAATCCGGGATCGAATCCGCCGGAGACCGCGCTCACCGAAGTG
>VBDE01000413.1:0-1696 GCA_005883665.1 Betaproteobacteria bacterium | reverse complement strand
CGAAGTGTTCGAGCCGCCGTTCCCCGGCTATTCGCCGCGCGGCATGGACATCGATCGCAAGGGCGTCGTCTGGGCGCCGCTCGCGAGCGGGCATTTCGCGAGTTTCGACCGGCGAAAGTGCAAGGGACCGCTCAACGGCCCGAACGCCACGGGCAAGCACTGCCCCGAAGGCTGGACGCTCTATTCATTCCCGGGACCGCAGCTCAAGGGCGTGACCGAGTCAGGCAGCGCCGAGGCAAGCTACTACTCGTGGGTGGATCAGCACAACAGCTTCGGATTGGGCAGCGATACGCCGATTGCAACCGGCAACGCCAACGACGCGCTGCTCGCGCTCAAGGATGGGAAGTTCGTGATTCTTCGCGTGCCGTACCCCATGGGTTTTTACGCGAAGGGGTTAGACGGGCGCATCGACGACCCGAGCATCGGCTGGAAAGGGAGAGCCCTGTGGTCGACCTATGCCACCCGGGCGCCCTTCCACGTCGAGGGCGGCAAAGGCACCCAGTCGAAAGTCCTGAAGTTCCAGCTCCGCCCCGATCCGCTCGCGAACTGACGGCGAATCGAGCTCATTGCGAACCGTACATCGAGCCGCGGTCGACTCGCTCGCCCTCGCGGCAGCTACCGGCTCGGAAAAGTCTGGACGCTAGTTCGCGGCGAAACAGTAGAACAGGCCGTTGCCGCCCGTGCCTTGCAGGGCCGCCTGGCTGCAGCCGGGGGCGCCTTCTTTGGTTGGCCGGGACAAGTGCGAGGAATTCCACGACTTGGACGCGTCGTCGTCGCGCAGGCCCTGACGGTCGTGGTGTCCGAGCATCGCGGCTCCCGCGCCGCTGGTCGTCCAGTTGCTGCAGGTCGAATCCTCGCTGCCAGTGATCGCCCGGCCGTCCCGCGTGGAGCCGGTCAGGATGTCGTGCATGTTCGGCTTGTCCGTGCGGCCATTGACCAATTCGCCTCTTTCGTTCAGCGCGGTTTCCTTGGTGAGATTGTTCGCGCCGTGCAGCTGATCGAGGTTGCTCGCGACGACGACGCCCTTGGCGTTCTGCCACGGGCCGCGCCCTATGCGGTCGCGCGCGTCGACGCCCGGATACCCGGGGGTGCCCGTGGTGCTGAGGTAGGCGCGCCAGGTACGCCCTCCGGAGCCGGCGGCCTTCGCGAGCGACTGGCAATGGCGGTCGGCGCCTTCCAGGCCGCCCAGGTCGGCTCCCTTTCCCGAGCCGACACTGCTGACGAAAAACGACATGCCGCTCTGCTGCGACTGCATGCTCCCGCACGAGCCCAGCGCCAGCGCAACGGCCGCAAGCAGGGAAAGACGTATGGCTGTCTTCATTTCATTCCTCCTTTGATTGAGACAATTGATCACTATTGGGTTACGACGAATTTCCTCACCGTCATACCGGCGGTTTCTGCCCAGTAGACGTTGCCGGTCGCATCCGCCGCCACGCCTTCTCCCACGCTCTGGGTTTCAGGTTCCGCGCCCAGGCCCGGGATGAAGGCACTGACCGCGCCGTCCTTGGCGCTGCCGATCCGGATGCCACGCTTGAAACCGGGGTTGAGCTTCGCGTTGGACTGGTGATCGGCCACGTGCAGGGTGTCGTTGCGATCGATGAAGAGCCCGCTTGGCCGGCCGAATTGCTTCCACTCTTCGAGGAAATTCCCTTCCTGGTCGAAGATCTGGATGCGGCTGTTGCCGCGGTCGCCGACG
>VBDE01000145.1 GCA_005883665.1 Betaproteobacteria bacterium | reverse complement strand
ATGAAGTGATTGCGGCGCTTGGCGCGCGTGTAGCGCAACCCGACGAGGAGTTCGTATTGCACGCGCGAAGTGTGCCATAAGCGGTGATAAACTCGAAATCGGATGCACTGCAACCTGTACATTCCCGATTTCTTCTCTGCCGAGGGATTTTCCTCGGACAGCCTTGCGGCCGCGGAGACGCTGATCGCGAGAGGACGCCGCAAGCGGATCGCGCTCATTTCGCCCGAAGCCTGGCTGTTCGAGCGCTTCGGCGTACCGAAGCAGCGCGACTGGCCTGTCGCCCCGTATACGCTTCTGGCGGACGGCGGAGCGCCCGAACGGCACTACTGGATGCGCGCCGATCCCGTGCACCTCTCGGTGAGCCGCGACAGTCTCGGGATGGCCGACGCCCTCGAGGTTTCGCGCGCCGAGTCCGAAGCGCTGGCCGAGACGCTCAACCGCCATTTCGGCCCGACGATGCCCTTCTACCCCGTGCGGCCGGCGCGCTGGTACGTGCGCTTCGACAAAGCGCCGGAGTTGGAGACCACGCCGGCTGCCGCGGCGCGCGGGCTTGCGATCGATGAAAAGCTTCCATCCGGACCCGACGCGATGCGTTTTCACGCGCTCATGAACGAGGCGCAGATGCTGCTGCACGAGCACGCCGTCAACGCCGGGCGCGAGGCGCGCGGGGAGCTGGCGTTGAACAGCATCTGGTTCTGGGGCGGAGGCGTCATCGACGCATCGAAAGCCCGGCCTTTCTCGACAGTGGTCGGGGACGATCCGCTCGCCCGCGGTCTGGCGCTCGCAGCGGGAATCCCGGCTCGGGCGTTGCCGAAAGATGCCGGATCCATGCTCGCCGGGCTGGGGGACGAGGGAGTGGCCCTGGTCGTCCTGGACGCCCCGCGGGGGGCGCAGCTTCGCGAGCGCCGCACGGCGCTCGAGCGCGACTGGTTCGGGCCGTTCCTCGCCGCGCTGCGCTCCGGCCGGATCGGCATGCTCACGCTGCACCTTGCCGGAGAGAATCGGCTCCTGCAGGTCGAGACCGTACGTTCGGACCTGCGCCATTTCTGGCGGCGGCGGAAAGCGCTTTCGGCCTATGCATAACTGATGTCACAGATCACCACCCGCCGGGTTCCCTTGCGCGTGCACGACCAGCTCGTGCGCGAGGGCCTGCATCCGGTACTTGCTCGCGTCTGTGCCGCGCGCGGGATCAGCGGGCGCGGCGAGCTCGAGGACGCGCTCTCCGGCCTCATTCCGCCTTCCGATCTCATGAACTCCGAGCGCGCCGCGGCTCTGCTTGCCGACGCGATCGCCGCTGGCAAGCGCATGCTGATCGTCGCCGACTACGACTGCGACGGGGCGACCGCCTGCGCCGTGGGCATGCGCGCGCTTTCCGCCTTCGGCGCGAACGTCGGCTATCTCGTCCCCAACCGCTTCGAGTTCGGCTACGGCCTTACCCCGGAAATCGTCGCGCTCGCCGCGCAATCGAAACCCGAGCTCCTCATCACGGTGGACAACGGAATCGCCAGCGTCGAGGGCGTCGAGGCGGCGGGCCGGGTCGGCATCGGGGTGATCGTCACCGACCACCATCTGCCCGGTTCGGAGCTTCCGCGCGCCGCGGCTATCGTCAATCCCAACCAGCCCGGCTGCGCGTTTCCGAGCAAGAGCCTCGCGGGTGTCGGCGTGATGTTCTACGTGATGCTTGCCCTGCGGGCCGAGCTTCGCAAGCGTGGAGCGTTCGCAGGCAGGGATGAGCCGAATCTCGGCGATGTGCTCGATCTGGTCGCCCTTGGCACGGTCGCCGACGTCGTGCCGCTCGATTTCAACAATCGCGTCCTGGTTGCGCAGGGCCTGAGGCGCATCCGCGCGGGCCGCATGCAGGAGGGCGTGCGCGCGCTGTTCGCCGTTGCCGGCCACGATCCTTCGCGCGCGAGCGGATTCGATCTCGGATTTCTGCTTGGGCCGCGGCTCAACGCGGCCGGACGTCTGTCCGACATGAGCCTGGGGATCGAGTGCCTGACGACCGACGATCGCGGGCGCGCCCTCGAGATCGCGCGGCAGCTCGACGACCTCAACCGCGCGCGGCGCGCGATCGAAGCCGGCATGCAGGCGCTGGCCGATGAGCTGATGGCGAAGGTCGCGGTAGGCGAGAGCTCGAGCATCAGCCTGTATGACCCGAGCTGGCACCAGGGCGTGGTCGGCATCCTCGCCGGGCGCGTCAAGGATCGCCATCACCGCCCGACCTTCGCCTTCGCCCCGGCCGGTGCCGGCGAGATCCGCGGCTCGGGCCGGTCGATTGCGGGCCTGCATCTTCGCGACGCGCTGGATCTCGTCGCGAAGCGCGAACCGGGCCTGCTCCTGCGCTTCGGCGGACACGCCGCAGCAGCAGGCCTCACGCTGCGCGCCGCGGATTTCGCACGCTTCGCGGAGGGCTTCGAAGCCGTGGCCCGCGAGCTGCTCTCGCCCGCGCAGCTCGCGCGCGCGGTCGAGACCGACGGCTCGCTCGAGCCCGCGTACCTCGATCTCGGCCTGGCGCAGCTGTTCGATCATCAAGTCTGGGGGCAGGGCTTTCCCCAGCCGCTTTTCTGCGACGAGTTCGAGGTGCTCGGCCAGCGCGTGGTGGGTGAGAAACACCTGAAGCTCAAGCTCGCGCGCGCCGGGCGCACCGTCGAAGCCATGCGCTTCAACGCGCTCGATCCCCTGCCCTCGCCCGTGCGCGCGGCGTACCGGCTCTCGGTCAACGAGTTCAACGGCACGCAGAACCTGCAATTGGTCATCGAACACTGGGAGCCCGCACTATGAGTCTTGCGCGCACCGTATCGCTGGAGTGACCATGGAACGGAAACGCGTCAACTCGAGCAAGATCCGCGCGGCCGGTTACGACGCCAAGTCGCAGGTTCTGGAGATCGAGTTCAGCGACGGCAAGCTGGTCCAGTACCGCGGGGTTTCGTCCGAGGTGCACCGCCAATTCATGGCTGCGCCCTCGGCGACCAGTTTTTTCGAAGACAAGATCGACGAAAGTTTTCCTTCGAGCCGGATAAAGTAAGGCGCCGTGCCCTATAATGCGCGTTTCGTGAAGAAGCCAGATGGAAGCCGAACGAATCAATCAGATCGCGTCGACGCTCTCGGACCTGGATAGGCGGTCGGCGGAGCTGCGGAGGTATCTTTGACTTCGAGGGCAAGCAGAAACGCCTGACGGAAGTCGAAACGCTCCTGACCGATCCCAAGGTCTGGAGCGACCCCAAGCGCGCGCAGGACCTCGGCAGGGAAAAGAAGTCTCTGGACACGACCGTCACCGGGCTCGCCGCGATCGCCTCGTCGTTGCGCGATTCGCGCGGCCTCTTCGAGATGGCGCGCGCGGAGAACGACGACGCGACCCTCTCCGGCATCGCGGATGAGGTCGCCAAGCTCGAAAAGGAAGTCGGCGATCTCGAGTTCCGCCGCATGTTCTCAGACCCGCTCGACCCGAACAACTGCTTCATGGACATCCAGTCGGGCTCGGGCGGCACCGAGGCGCAGGACTGGGCCGCGATGCTCGAGCGCATGTACGCCAGGTACTGCGACCGCAAGGGCTACCGCATGGAAGTGCTCGAGGAGTCGCCGGGAGAAGTGGCGGGCATCAAGAGCGCCTCGCTCAAGATCACTGGCAACTACGCCTACGGGAACCTGCGCACCGAGAACGGCGTGCATCGCCTGGTGCGCAAGTCGCCGTTCGATTCGAATGCGCGCCGCCATACGTCGTTCGCGAGCGTTTTCGTCTATCCCGAAGTGGACGAGAACATCCAGGTGGAAGTGAATCCCGCCGATTTGCGCATCGACACCTACCGCGCATCGGGCGCCGGCGGCCAGCACGTCAACAAGACCGACTCGGCGGTGCGCATCACTCATTTGCCCACGGGCATCGTGGTACAGTGCCAGAATGACCGCTCGCAGCACCGCAACCGCGCGGAAGCCATGGCGATGCTGAAATCGCGCCTTTACGAGCTGGAACTGCGCAAGCGCCAGGCCGACCGCGACAAGCTCGAGTCCTCCAAGACCGACATCGAGTGGGGACACCAGATCCGCTCCTACGTGCTCGACCAGTCGCGCATCAAGGATCTGCGCACTGGGGTCGAGAAAGGCGACACGCAGAGGGTGCTCGACGGCGATCTCGACGACTTCATCACCGCGAGCTTGAAGAAGGGCGTGTAGCAGCGATGCCCGAGCAGCCGCTGCAACAAGACGAAAACCAGATAATCGCGGAGCGGCGCGCGAAGCTCGCCGAACTGAGAAAGCGCGGCGCCGCCTTCCCGAACGACTTCCGCCGCGAGCACCTCGCAGCCGACCTGCACCAGGCCTGGGGCGGGAAATCCAACGAGGAGATCGAGCCGAAGGCCGTGAAAGCGACCGTCGCCGGCCGCATGATGCTCAAGCGCCTCATGGGCAAGGCCAGTTTCGCGACCGTGCAGGACATGAGCGGCCGCATCCAGCTCTACGTCGCCCGCGACGGGGTCGGCGAGGCCGCGTACGAGGCCTTCAAGCACTACGACCTCGGCGACATCCTCGGCGCCAAAGGAACCTTGTTCAAGACCAACACCGGCGAGCTATCGGTGAAAGTCGCCGAGCTGCGGCTCCTAGTGAAGGCGCTGCGGCCGCTGCCGGAGAAATTCCACGGGCTCGCCGACCAGGAGCAGAAGTACCGCCAGCGCTACGTGGACCTCATCATGAGCGAGGAGACGCGCGGCGTGTTCCAGACGCGCAGCCGCATTGTGCACGCGATCCGCGAATTCATGACGTGCAGGGGTTTCCTCGAGGTCGAGACGCCGATGATGCAGCCGATTCCCGGCGGCGCGAACGCGAAGCCGTTCAAGACGCATCATAACGCGCTCGACATGGACCTCTTCCTGCGCGTCGCGCCCGAGCTCTATCTCAAGCGCCTGGTGGTGGGCGGATTCGAAAAGGTGTTCGAGATCAACCGAAATTTCAGGAACGAAGGCATTTCGACCCAGCACAACCCCGAGTTCACCATGCTCGAGTTTTACGAGGCCTACCGCGATTACCGCTACCTCATGGATTTCACCGAGGGAATGCTGCGCGATCTCGCTCAGAAGGTGCTCGGCACATTGGAGCTGCGCTGCGGCAAGCACACGATCGACCTTGCCGGGCCTTTCGAGAGGCTCACTATTCTCCAGGCGGTCCGAAAATTTCACCCGGAGATCGGCGAGCGTGAACTCCGAAGCCCTGAAGCCTTAATTGCGGCATTGAAGAAGCGCGGCATCGAGCCGCCGGCTAAGGCAGGCATCGGCGCGCTGCAGCTAGCGCTTTTCGAAGCGACCACAGAGCAGCAGTTGATCCAGCCCACTTTCATTGTGGACTACCCCGCCGAAGTGTCGCCGCTTGCGCGGCGCAGCGACGCCGATCCCGAGCTCACCGACCGCTTCGAGCTGTACATCGCCGGGCGCGAGATCGCGAACGGCTTCTCCGAGCTGAACGACCCGGAGGACCAGGCGAAGCGCTTCGAGGAGCAGGCGAAGGCCAAGGCGGCCGGCGACGAGGAATCGATGTACTACGACGCCGATTACATCCGCGCGCTCGAATACGGCCTGCCGCCCGCGGCAGGCGAAGGCGTCGGCATAGACCGCCTGGTCATGCTCTTCACGGACAGCCCCAGCATTCGCGACGTGCTGCTGTTTCCCCATCTGCGTCAGGAAACCTGAAGCTTGTGCAACGCCTGACACACTCTGTTACATCAACCGTCTGGCGCCTCGCGCGTTATTGCGGGTAAGCTCTACACCCTGCAATAGGAGACCACCATGGAAGCGCAAGCCGCACGTCAGACCCATCCTCTCATCATCATCGCCGCGATCGCGATCACGCTGTTCAGCCTCGTGGGAATCGGAGCCGTTCTCGGCTGGATCCCGACTTCGGTCGGGAATCCCGGCGCCGCGAGCGCGCCCGTCGCCCTGGCACCCGAGCAGCCCGCGGTACAGCCCGAAGAGGCAAAGCCCGAGCACAAGCCGGCGGTCAAGCACAAGCCGAAACCGGTCGTGAAATCCGAGCCACTGCGCGAGCCCGCCCGTGCAGCCGTTCCGCCTCCTCCCCCTGTCGTCGTGGCTGCGATCTGCCGCGAGTGCGCCGTGATCGAGGAAGTTCGCGAGGTCGAGAAAGCAGGCCAGGCCTCGGGCGCCGGGGCCGTCGGAGGCGCGGTCGTCGGCGGCGTCATCGGCCATCAGATCGGCGGCGGCCTCGCCGGGAACGCGATCGAGAAAAACGCGAAAAAGACCATGGAGTACCAGATCGTCGTCCGTTACGAGGACGGCACCAAGGGCCTGTTCACTCAAGCCACGCCACCGAGCTGGCGTCCCGGCGACAAGGTGAAGGTCATCAACGGGGTGATCGAGGGACGCGGCTAAAGCGAAGTCACGGCCGAAAAACGCGGGCGAACGCCCGCGTTTTTTTGGGAGCGTTTCGCAAAGGGCGAGTCGCGGAATAAAATCGCGGCATGACCGGACTGGCCATCGCCCTGGTGCTCGGCGCCGCGCTCATCCACGCGAGCTGGAACTATCTTCTAAAGAAAAGCGGCGGAGGGATCGGTTTCGTCTGGGCGTTCGCCGCGCTCTCCTCGCTCATCTACGCGCCGCTCGCGGTCGGCGTGGTCATCGTCCAGCGTTTCGAGTTCACGATCGAGGCGCTCGCCTTTCTTTTCGCGAGCGCCGTTCTCCACACGGCCTACTATCTGCTCCTCGACCGAGGCTACCGGCACGGCGACCTCTCCGTCGTCTATCCGCTCGCGCGAGCGACCGGCCCCTTCCTGACCGTGCTCGTCGCCGTCGCGCTGCTCGGCGAGCGACCGGGGATCGTCGCCCTGTGCGGTGCGGCACTCGTAGTCGGGGGAGCTTTTTTTCTGGCGGCGAGCCCCGCCAAGCTGCGCGAGGCGGGCGCCGCGCGCGGAATCGCGTTCGCGCTGCTCACCGGCTGCATGATCGCGTCGTATACAGTCGTCGACAAACAGGCCGTGAGCGCCGCGCTGATCCCGCCCATACTCCAGGACTGGGGCGCCAACCTCGGCCGGGTCATTGTGATGGCTCCGCTCGCGCTCAGGCGCCGCGGAGAGGTGAAGGCCGCCTGGACGCGGCAGAGGAAGGCCGTGGTCCTGGTCGCCGTGTTGTGCCCGCTCTCGTATATCCTCGTGCTGACCGCGATGGTGTTCACCCCGATCAGCTATGTCGCGCCGGCGCGCGAGATCAGCATCCTGTTCGGCGCGCTGATGGGAGCCCACTGGCTCCGGGAAGGCGACGTCCCTCGCCGCGTCGCCGCCGCCGCCGCGATGGCGCTGGGTGTGGTCGCGCTCGCGATCGGCTAGAAATCGGGAAGGGCCCCGG
>VBDE01000144.1 GCA_005883665.1 Betaproteobacteria bacterium | reverse complement strand
TCAGCGGCCCGTTCTTGTAGAGTCCCTCGACGTGCTTCACGAGATTTTCGCCGGTGTGCTCCTGGAACTGGGACACTCGAACCCACCCGTAGCCGGGTTCGATCAGCTTGGACTTCACGCTCTGAACGCGAATGATGTCGCGCGTAAGCGTGACCTCGAAGGGCTTCGGCTCGCCCTTCCTCAGGATGGTGAGCCGGATGGTCGTCTTCGGCTTTCCGCGCATGCGCTTGACCGCGTCGTTCAGGGTCATGCCCTTGACCGAGGTGTCGTCGATCTTGATGATGAAATCACCGGGTTTCAACCCGGCGCGAAATGCCGGTGTGTCCTCGATGGGCGACACGACCTTGACGAACCCTTCTTCCATACCGACCTCGATGCCGAGGCCCCCGAATTGGCCCTGGGTGCCCACCTGGAGCTCGCGGAACGCGTCTTGGTCCAGATAAGCCGAGTGTGGATCGAGCCCCGTAAGCATGCCGCTGATCGCTTCCGTGATGAGCTTCTTGTCCTCCACCGGCTCGACGTAGCTCGACTTGATCGCGCCGAACACTTCGGCGAAGGCGCGCAGCTCATCCACCGGAAGCGGGAAACGGGCCGCCTCGCGCTGGGCTACCGCGGAGAAGTTCAGGCTGAGCAGGACTCCTGCCAGCACGCCAACCAGCACCAGGCTGGCCTGTCTGATCCGGGTCATCATGATATTCGGTCCTGGCCTCTGCGCCGGCCGCTTGGCATCGTCATCGCTCACTTCAAAGACACCCAACGCATGGGATCAAAAGCCTTTCCTTCATGTCGAACCTCAAAGTATAGACCCGATTCCATGTTGCCGCCGCTTGCTCCTACAGTCGCAACCGCGTCCCCCGTGCGCACGGGCTCGCCGACCTGCTTGAGCACCGATTCGTTGTTGCCGTAGATGGTGAGATAGCCCTTGCCGTGGTCGATTATCAGCAGATTTCCGAAGCCGCGCAGCCAGTCGGCGAACACGACCCGCCCCGATGCGACCGCCCGCACCTCCTGACCCGAAGGCGAGCGAATGAACAAGCCTTTCCACGAAGGTCCGCCACTCGGACGCTGCGCACCGAAGCGGTTTGTGAGTACACCCCTGATCGGCAGCCGCAGTCCGCGCTTGAGTCCCGACAAGGACCCTTCCGCGCCCCCGGGCTCTGGAACTCTTTCGTTGCGAAGGAGCGGGGTGGCCGCGATTACCCTGCCGAGCTCCTCGACGAGCCGCGACAACCGGGACTCGTCACGCTCGAGATGCTGCACCTCGCGGCGCTGCGCGCGGAGCTGGCTGGAGACGCGCGCAAGCACTTTGCGGTGCTCCCCCTGCTGTTTGATCAGGGCGGTGCGTTCAGTGCGCCCGGCTGATTCGATGGCGGCGATCTCGGCGTTCCTCTCCCGGGTCCGCGCCTCGAGCTCTTTCAGCCGCGCGAGGCTGGAGCGCAGCTCTCCGATGAACTCCGCCTGCGCGCGGGAAACATAGCCGTAGTAATGCAGCTCGCGAGCGATACGGCCGGGCTCCTCGCCCGAGAATAGAAGTTTCAGTGCGCTTTGCTCTCCATTGAGATAACGCAGGGTGAGCAGCCTCCCGAGGCCTTCCCGGCGCGAGGCTATTTCCGTCTCGAGCGCCTGGCCACGCCGCAGCAGCGTATCGAGGTCGCGCTGCGCCGCTGCGCGTCTGCCCGCCAAAGCGCGAAGCGCACGGCTGGCTTCGGACATCGCGCGCTCGGAGTCCCGCAGCTGATCGCGCGCTTCCATACGGCTTTCTTCGGCCTCCGCAATTTTCGCGCGCAGCTCTTCGATACGCACTCGGAGGGCATCGAGCTTTTCCGTTTCGCCCTGGGCGAACGCCAGGACGGGCGTAACGAGGAGCGCCACTCCGATCCGGCGGACCGCGTGCGCGGTGCGGGAGCGGCGAGGCGGTATCATCCCGTCCTTTCGCCTCGGGGCGATCGCCTTGCTCTTCGCCGGCGGATCAATTTCTCGCCTTGGCCTGGTCGGCAACCGCGCGGGCCCGCGCTTGCGCCTCGGCCGGATCTCCAAGATAGTAGTGCCGCATCGGCCGCAATCCCGAGTCCAGCTCGTAGACCAGCGGAATCCCCGTGGGAATGTTCAGGTCCACGATTTCGGTGTCGCTCACGCCGTCGAGGTACTTGACCAGGGCGCGAAGGCTGTTGCCGTGGGCGGCGATGATGACTTGGCGGCCCCGAAGGACCTCGGGCGCAATCGTGCCGCTCCAGTACGGCAGGAATCGCGCGACGGTGTCTTTGAGGCACTCGGTGAGTGGCAGCTCGGATTCCGCAAGGCCCGCGTAGCGCGGGTCTCCCCTCGGGTGGCGGGGATCGCCGGGCTCTAGCGGAGGGGGCGGCACGTCATAGCTGCGCCGCCAGAGAAGCACCTGCTCATCGCCGAACTTCGCGGCCATTTCGGCCTTGTTCAGCCCCTGCAGCGCGCCGTAGTGGCGCTCGTTCAGGCGCCAGGAGTGGCGCACCGGGATCCACATCAGGTCCATCTTCTCGAGCGCGAGCCAGAGCGTCTTGATGGCGCGTTTCAGCACCGAAGTGTACGCGCAATCGAAGACGAAGCCGGCCTCCTTGAGGACTTCTCCGGCGCGCTTCGCTTCCTCCGCACCGCGTTGGGTGAGGTCCACGTCGGTCCAGCCGGTGAACCGGTTTTCCATGTTCCAGACCGATTCACCGTGGCGCAACAGAACGACCCTATACATATGAGCCTTCTCCACGCGGGCTTATTCGTGCCGCAAGAAAGCATTTTATAATGAGCGCCTATGGAAATTCGAGGACAGGGCGCGCAGCGCCAATCGCGGGACTCCGTGAGCGACCAACGTACGCTGCATCTTATCGCTACCATGCGCGAAGTGTTGTGCGGCAGTCTGCCGAGATCGTGACATGCCGGAAGTCAACATTCTGAAATTCGTCACCGACAACATATTTCTCGTCGCGGTGGCGTTCGTGAGCGGCGCGATGCTGGTCTGGCCCGCGGTTCGCCGCGGAGCGTCCGGGGCTTCGATTTCCACCCTTCAGGCGACCTTGCTGATCAACCAGCAGAACGCTCTCGTGCTGGACGTGCGTGAGGCGGCCGAGTACGAAAAGGGGCACATGCCGAACGCGCGCAACATCCCCTTCGGGGAGCTCGAAGGGCGCGCCGCCGAAATCGAGAAGTACAGGGCGAAACCGGTGATCGTCGCGTACGACGACGGCGGAAACCGTTCGGGGAGGGCCGCGACGGCGCTGCGCAAGCAGGGCTTCGAGCAGGTATTCACACTGAGCGGCGGGATCGGCGCGTGGCGGCAAGCCGGGCTGCCCCTGGAGAAGTAGGTGGCGAAGATTCGAATGTACTCGACTGCGGTCTGCCCGTTCTGCCTGCGCGCGGAGATGCTGCTGAATTCGAAGGGCGTCACCGAAATCGAGAGAATACGGGTCGATCTCGATTCGCGCCAGCGCGAGGAAATGATGAACAAGACCGGCCGGCGCACGGTGCCGCAGATTTACATCGGTGATACGCACGTGGGCGGATTCGAGGAACTTGCGGCGCTCGAACACGCCGGAAAGCTCGACTCGTTGCTCGCGGCCTAGCTCCGCGCGCCTTCCCAACTTTTATCGGAGCCCCGATGAGCGAAGCGCAGCAGCCGACGTTCGGCATCGAGAAAATCTACGTGAAGGATCTGTCCCTCGAAGTCCCGGGCGGGCCGCAGACTTTCATGCAGGCCGAGCAACCGCAACTCGAAGTTCAGATCACACAGAAGTCGCAGCGCGTGAACGAGCTCTTGTTCGAGGTGACTCTGGTCATCACGGTGAGCGCAAAACGCGGCGACAAGACCCTGTTCCTGGTGGAGGCCTCGCAGGCCGGCGTGTTCCAGATCCGCAACGTCCCCGATGCGGACCTCCCCCCCGTCCTGGGGATAGTTTGCCCGAACGTCCTGTTCCCCTACGCGCGCGAGACCGTTTCCGATATCGTCAACCGCGCGGGTTTTCCCCAGGTGCTGCTCGCACCGGTGAATTTCGAGGCGCTCTATCGGCAGCGCGCCGCCGAAGCCTCCGCGCAGCCCAGCGGGCCGCGCATCGAGATTGCCCACTGATGCGCGGTCTCGCGGCCTCGGTTCTGCTCGCGTTCGCGTGGTCGGCCACAGCCGGGGAGTTTCGCTCGATCGCGGAAAACGGAACGCCGATGTATGACGCGCCCTCGGTTCGCGCCAAGAAGCTTTTCGTCGCAAGCCGCCATTACCCGGTCGAAGTCGTGATCAACATCGACGCCTGGATTAAGGTTCGCGACCAGGCGGGCGACCTTTCCTGGGTGGAAAAGAAGGCCCTCTCGGACAAGCGCACGGTGATCGTGACCGCGGCCGTCGCGGACGTCAGGCAGACGGCGAACGACCAGGCGGCACTTGTGTTCCAGGCGCAGCAGGGCGTGGCGCTCGATGTCGCGGAGCCGCCGGCAGGCGGCTGGATCAGGGTGCGCCACGCCGAGGGCCAGAGCGGCTACATCAAAATCAATCAGGTCTGGGGCATCTAGCTGAACATCGCAATTCTCGGCGCAGGAGCGTGGGGTACGGCGCTGGCGATCTCGCTCTCCGGAAAGCACCGCGTCAGGCTCTGGGCGCGCGACGCGTCGCTGGCAGCCGCCACCGGATCGAGTCGGCGCAATCCCCGTTATCTCCCCGAAGTTTCCATTCCGGGTTCGGTCATGGTGACCGGCAACCTTTCCTCCGCATTGTCCGAATGCGACGCGGCCCTGATCGCCACGCCGACATCCGAGCTGCGCGAGGTGCTCGGGCGCGTCCGCGCATCACGGTTCGAGCAGCCCGTGATCTGGGCATGCAAGGGTTTCGAGCGGGCGAGCGGCAAGCTGCCGCATCAGGTCGCGGCCGACGTGCTCGGAAAAACCGCCGCATGCGGGGCGTTGTCGGGCCCGAGCTTCGCGCTGGAAGTGGCTCAGGGACTTCCCACTGCGCTCACGCTCGCCGCGGGGGACGCTGCGTTCGCGAAGCGCTTCGCGCGCGAACTGCACCAGCCGATGCTCAGGGTCTATTTCAGTACCGATCTCGCGGGCGTCGAGATCAGCGGGGCGGTGAAAAACGTCATGGCGATCGCCGCCGGTATCAGCGACGGGCTCTGCCTCGGCTTGAACGCGCGGGCTGCGCTGATCACCCGGGGCCTTGCCGAGCTCACGCGGCTCGGCGTGGCGCTCGGCGGACGGCCCGAAACTTTCATGGGGCTCGCAGGGGCGGGAGACCTTGTCCTGACCTGTACCGGTGAGCTGTCCCGCAACCGGCGCGTCGGGCTGCTGCTCGCCCGCGGTGAGTCGCTCGACGCGATTCTCAAACAGCTCGGCCACGTAGCCGAAGGGGTGGTTTCCGCACCCGCAGTCGAGGCGCTTGCCACCGAAAAGCGGGTCGACATGCCGATCACCCGCGCGGTTTGCGCGGTGCTGTTCCGCGGCACTCCACCGCGCGACGCGGTGCAGGAACTGCTCGCGCGCGACCCGAGGGAGGAAGTCTAAGCCGCCGAGAAGCTCATCACTGGGAACCCGGCGGATCGGAAGAGCGAAATACGAAAATCGCAACCGTCACTGCAACCCCGACGCCAACGCCAAAGCCTGCCCCGACAGCAACGCCAATGCCGATGTGACCCACCGCTGCACCGACAGCTGCACCCAGTACCACACCAACGAATACGCTCAACGGCAAGGCAGCTATGCCCCAGCGTGAAATCTTTGTTTCTTGACTTCGGTTTTTTCCGCTGACAGTCATAGTACCCGGCTAGCGTGCTTGATCAACCGCGCGTCGCTTGTGACGCCTCGGGCATCAAGTGGTTAGAACATACCATCCCGTTCTGCGAGAACCGGCTTCCCTCAACGGACCGGCTGCCCTCGGTCCACGGCCGCGCCGCGCAGGACTACCGCCGAGATGCGTCGCGTGTTGGTGATGTCGTCCAAGGGGTTTGCGTCGAGCACGATAAAGTCGGCGCTCTTGCCGGCTTGCAGCGTGCCCGCGTCGGCGATCCGCAGATACTCGGCCGAGTTGCGCGTCGCCGCCACGATGACCTGCATCGGCGTCATCCCGGCAAGCACCATGTCCTGCATCTCTTCGTGTGGACCCCACGGCCGGTTGCCGTCGCTTCCAAGCACAATGCGCGCGCCCGCCGCATTGAGCCGCGCCAGGTTGCGCGCCTGAATTCCGAA
>VBDE01000143.1 GCA_005883665.1 Betaproteobacteria bacterium | reverse complement strand
CTCGTCTCGATGGTCGGCGACTGCCGCGTCTCGCAGGTGGTGGACGTGCGCAAGGGCGTGCACTGCATGATCCCGAAGTCGGTGTTCACGAAGAAATAGGGCGAAGGGCGCGCGGCGCGTCGCTAGCTGGACCGGTTGACGCTGAAAGCACCGGGCCCGAGGGCGAAGAGCAGGAGCAGCCCGCCCGAGATGGCGACGTTCTTCATGAAGTGAGCCATCTGTTCCTGGCCGCCGCCGGGATTGTGAAACACCCAGGTAACGGGAATCATCCACAGGAAAAGCAGCGCCGCCGCCCAGCGCGTCTTCCAGCCGGCCATGATCGCCAGCGCGGCGACGATTTCGATGATCGCTGAGGCGATGAGCAGGGCTTGCGGGAACGGCAGGCCGGCTTTCTGCATGTACCCCAAGGTCGGGGCGTAATGCACGATCTTGTCGATTCCCGACAGGAGGAAAATCAGCGCGATCAGGATGCGGCCGGCAGGCGCGGCGAGGTTGTGCATGGGCGGGCTCCGTGGAATGTGGGTGGGAAATGAAGCATACAATAGCGAGCCGCTGCCCGGGAGAAACCCCATGTCCGCAGGTCCAAGCGAGATCGTGCGCAACAATGTAAAAGAGAAGCTCGCGCGCGGCGAGGTCGTTGCCTCCATCACCGTGCGTCTCGCGCGCTCGATCGAGATCGCGCGCATCGCGAAGACGGCCGGCTTCGATTCGATCTATGTGGACGTCGAGCACTCGAGCCTCTCGCTCGAGACTACGAGCCAGATCTGCATCGCGGCGCTCGAGATCGGCGTCGCACCCTTCGTGCGCGTGCCGAGCACCCGGCCCGAGCACGTCTCGCGGGCGCTGGACGGCGGCGCGCTCGGCGTGATCGCGCCGCACATCCGTTCGGCGGAAGAAGCGCGCGAGGTCGTCGCCTCGGCGAAATATCCTCCCTTCGGCGAGCGCTCCACCGGAGGCGGGCTGCCGCACCTGCACTACCGCTCGTTTCCTGCTGCGGAGGCAAACGCGGCGATGAACGACGCCACCATGGTGGTCGTTCAGTTCGAGACCGCCGACGCGATCGAGCGCGCCGAGGAGATCGCCGCGGTCGAAGGCGTGGACATGGTGCTGATGGGCACGAACGACCTCCTCGCCGACATGGGCCTCCCGGGACAATTTGAGCACGAGCGCGTGCGCGAAGCCTACGCGCGCACGATCGCCGCCTGCCGCAAGCACGGCAAACACGTCGGCGTGGGCGGTCTCGCCACGCGCCCGAAGCTCGCCGCCGAGTTCGTCAGGATGGGGGCGCGCTACGTGTCGACCGGCACCGACCTTGCATTTCTGCTCGCCGAGTCCACTGCGCGCGCGAAGCAGGTACACGAGATCGCGCTGCGATGAGCGAACGCGTATTCGTCGAGCATGAAGAAGCCGACGCCTTTGCGAAGGCGCTGCTCGCCGCGCACGGGGTTCCGAAGAAGGACGCCGCGACCGTCGCCGCGTGCCTGGTGCGCGCCGACCTGCGCGGCGTGGACACGCACGGCCTCACGCGCCTGCCGGGCTATCTCGACCGCGTTCGCCGCGGCCTCATCAATCCCAGGCCCAAGCTCTTTCCGAAACGGGTCGCGCCCACGGCGGCGGCGCTCGATGGCCAGAACGGCTTCGGATTCGTGATCGGCACGTGCGCCATGGCCGAGGCCATATCACTGGCCCGGAAATCGGGGATCGGGATCGCCTCTGCAAGAAGGAGTACTCACTTCGGCATGGCGGCGTCTTACGTGCTGCAGGCGCTCGACGCGGGATTCGTCGCGCTGGTCTTCACCAACGCCTCGCGCGCGATGCCGCCCTGGGGCGGGCGCGAGGCCCTTCTCGGGACGAGCCCGCTCGCTGCGGGGGCCCCGGGGGGAAGGCTCGCGCCTTTCGTGCTCGACATGTCGCCCGCAGTCGCCGCGCGCGGCAAGATCCGGATCGCCGAGAAGCGCGGCGAGAAGATTCCCCTCGGCTACGCGCTCGACGCGCAAGGGCGCCCGACGACCGATCCGACGGAAGCCCTGAAGGGCGTGGTGCTGCCGATCGGAGGACCGAAGGGTTCGGGCCTTTCGATGCTGATGGACATTTTCGGGGGCGTGCTCTCGGGCGCGGCCTTTGCCGGTGAAGTCACCGATCAATACAAGGTGTTCGACCGGCCGCAGAACGTGGGACACTTCTTCCTCGCGATGAGGCCGGACCTGTTCGTGTCGAAGAAAGACTACCGCGTTCGCATGGACACGCTGGTCGAGCGCGTGCGTGCCTGCCCGAGGGCCGAAGGCTTCGACGAGATCCTGCTTCCCGGAGAGCTCGAGGCGCGCGAGGAAGACAAGCGCCGCAGGAGCGGCATCCCGTACAGCGCAGCCGAGATCGATCCGCTGCAGAACGAAGCTGCGCGCGCCGGAGTTGCGAAGCTCGAGGTTTCGGTCAAGCCGTTGGATGGGGTAGGCTGATCCGGGAAGCCAACATCCGGGCGGAGTGAAGGATTCGATGAAGGTCGATGGCTACGAGATCGACGTCCTGATCCAGGGCTTCCCCGGAAGGATGGTATGCCACGGGGGCCTTGGCTGGAGCACCGTCGCTCTCATCCGCGGGAATGGGCATGTCGCGCTGGTGGACGTCGGCAGCTTCAGTATGCGAAAGGGCCTCCTCGAGCAGCTCGCCAATCGCGGCCTGGAACCCGCCGACGTGACCGACGTCATCCTCACGCATTCGCATTACGATCACTCGCTCAACTGGATCCTGTTCCGCCAGGCGCGAATCATCATCGGCGCAAGAGAGCTCGCCTGGTCGATGACCGAGCCATGGGGCGAGACGCCGGTGCCCGAGCTCTACATACGCGAGCTGGAAAGCTGGCCCTCGCTGCAACCCGTCGCGGCCGAGCAGGAATGCATGCCGGGACTCAAGGCGCACGCTGCGCCCGGACACACTCCGGGGCATCTCGTCTTCGTCCTCGAGGGAAAGGAGCGCGACGTGATCTTCACGGGCGACGCCGCAAAGAACCGCGCGGAGCTGCTCTCGCGCAAGGCCGAAGCCACCTACGACGCTGCGCTCAGCGCGGCGTCGATCGAGAGGATCTGGCAACTGTGGCGAAAACGCCGGGGAAGCGTCCTCGTCCCCGGCCACGACCTGCCGATGACCCAGCACGACGGGCGCATCGAATACATCGGCCGCCGCAAAGCGGCACTCAAGGCGTGGTTCGGCGAGGACATCGAGACGACAACGCTGATCGAGCTGGGCCCGCGCTGAACCGGAATCGAGCCCGATCAATAAAACGCGCAGCACGGAGGAGAGATGCCAAAGACGCTAAGATCCGCAACGTTCGGCCTGTTTTTCGCGCTCTTCCCCGCCGCACCGTATGCGACGAGCGCAGCCGCGCAGGCGTACCCGAGCAAGCCGGTGCGGATGATCATCCCGTTTCCGCCCGGCGGCAGCAACGACGTCGTCGGCCGCATGATCGCCTTCCAGCTTTCCGAGCGCCTGGGCAGGCAGGTCGTTGCCGACAACCAAGGCGGCGCGGGCGGGATCATCGGCACCGATGCGGTGGCGAGGTCGCTGCCCGACGGCCATACGCTGCTCCTCATCTCCGTCGCGTACGCGTTCGGCGCCTCCATGTACAAGCTGCCCTACGATCCGGCCACGGCCTTTGCCCCGGTCGCGCTGCTCGGCACCGGGCCCGTGGTGCTCGCCGTCACGGCGAACCTGCCGGTCAATTCGGTGAAGGATCTCCTCGCGCTCGCGAGGGAAAAGCCCGGGCAGCTGAATTACGCCTCGGCCGGCGTCGGCAGCTTTCAGCATCTGGCGAGCTCGCTGTTCAAACTGCAATCGGGCCTGGATATCGTGCACATTCCGTTCAAGGGCGGCGGGCCCGCGATGATGGACGTGATCGCGGGCAACACCCAGATCGCGATCGGCTCGCTGATCCAGACGCTGCCCCACATCCGTTCGGGACGCCTCAAGCCGCTGGGCGTGGGCAGCGCGAAGCGCGTCGCCGCCCTCCCCGACCTGCCGACGATCTCGGAGGCGGGCGTGCCCGGCTACGAGGCGACCAACTGGTGGGGCATCGTCGCGCCGGCCGGAACGCCGCGTTCCGTCATCGAGCGGCTGCACAGGGAGCTCTCGGTGATCCTCGCCTCGGCTGAAACGAAGAAGCGCTTCGAGACCGAGGGCGGAGAAGCCGCGCAGATGAGCCCGGAGGAGTTCGGCCGCTTCATCGCGTCGGAGACGGTCAAATGGGCGAAAGTCGTGAAGGAAGCCGGCATCAAGCCGGAGTAGTCATCACGCAGAGCAAGCACGGCTGAAAACCACCAAGGCGATCCTCGCCCGGTTGCTCGCCGGCTGCTGCGCGGCGATCGCCTGCTCGCTCGGACCGGCGGCGGCCCAGGAGCCCGCTGCGGAACCGAAACCTCCGCTGTCTGCGGAGTCTGTGGCGTCTTCCGCCGGGAAAATCCCTTCATTCGCCGAGCTCGAGGCGGCCGGGGCCGTCATCGGCGAGGTGCGGATCGACAACCGCAACATCTTCGACCTCGAGGACGAGAAGGAAAACGGCATCCTCTACCGCGCCGCCAACGCGTTGCACATCCAAACGCGCGCCGCGGTCATCAGGCGCCAGTTGCTGTTCAAGCCCGGCGAGCGCGTCTCGGCCCGCCTCGTCGAAGAGACGGAGCGCCTGATGCGCTCGAACCGGATTTTTCACGATGTAAGCATCGTGCCGGTCGGCTACCGCGACGGCGTGGTCGATATCGAAGTCAGGACGCGCGATACCTGGACGCTGGAGCCCGGCGTGAGCGCCAGCCGCGCGGGGGGCGTCAACAAGACCAGTTCCACCCTGCGGGACACCAACGCCCTCGGCACCGGCGTTCTCATCGGTGCGAGCCGCTTCACCGATGCCGATCGCAGCGGAACCGAGTACAAGGTCTCGCTGCCCCACGCCTTCGACGGCTGGACCGCGATCGACTACTCGCACTCCCAGCTGAGCGACGGCGAGACCCGGGTGGCATCGATTGTCCGGCCGTTCTACGCGCTGGACACGCGCTGGGCGGTCGGGTTCTCGACCTCCACCGACACTCGCATCGACTCCCAATTCAGCAACGGGGCGAAGGTCGCCCAGTTTCGCCACAGGCAGGACAAGGCGGAAACATTCGGAGGCTGGTCAGCGGGCCTGGTGAATCACTGGACACACCGCTATTCCGTTGGCTTCAGCTACCTGAAGGACACCTACAAGGACGAACCGGGTCTTACGGCTCCCGTCCCATTTCCCCTGGATCAGACGCTCGCCGCCCCGTTTTTACGCTACGAGGTCGCGCACGACGACTACGAGAAGGTCAAGAACCGGGACCTGATCGAGCGTCCGGAGTACTTCGCGATGGGAACCCAATCGAACATTCAGCTGGGTCGCTCGCTCACGGGCCTCGGTTCGACGCAAAACCTCTGGCTCTACTCCGCCACTGCGAGCGACGGCTTTCGGCTTCCATCGAACCAGGTCTTGCTGGGGTCAGCCTCGGTCTCCGGACAGGCCGGCTATGCGCCGCTCGACCGGCAAATGACGAGCGGCTCGATTCGATTCTATGGCCATCCGGACAGCCGCACCCTGACGTTCGTCTCTCTCTCCGGGGACACCGTCAAGGACCCCAACCTCGCCGCACAGCTGGTGCTCGGGGGCGACACCGGCTTGCGCGGGTATCCGCGGAACTACCAGACAGGCGACCGCCGCGTGCTGCTCAACGTCGAGGAGCGAGTCTATACGGACTGGTACCCATTCCGCCTGATTCGCGTGGGGGCCGCGGTGTTCTACGACCGGGGCCGGGCCTGGGGCGGCCCCGGCGAGAGCCCCTCGAGCGCAGGCTGGCTGAGCAATGTCGGCTTCGGACTGCGCTTTCTGAGCACGCGCTCAGCCTTCGGGAACGTTCTGCACGTCGACTTCGCCTTTCCCCTGAACCGCGATCCGAACATCAAATCGTTTCAGTTCCTGGTCAAGAGCAAGCTCTCGCTTTGAGGCATTCCTGGCGCTCGCGCGTTGCGGCGCTCAGAACGAATGCCCGAGACGCACGTAGCCTTCCGTCCTGCCGGGTGCCTCGAACCCCTTTGCCACGCCTGCGCGCAACTGCAAGCCGAACAAATAGCCGAAGCGTACTTCCGAGAGCAGCTCGATGCCGGCACTCTTGTACCAGCGTTGCGGATCGTTGTCCCAAGCCGCTCCGGCCTCAGTGAAGGCGCTCATCGAGATCCGGTTCAGTCCTACCGGCGGCACCATGAAATGCCGGTCGACGTCGGAGATCGGAATCCGCCACTCGAGCGTCACCAAGCTCGCATGGTGCCCCGTGAGCACCGCCTCGCCGCTCCGGTAGCCGCGCAGCGGAAACTCGCGCAGGTTGAGCACGGGCAGCGCAAACGCGTCCTCTGAAAAGAGAGGGCCTACGCCACCCAACTGGATCGGCTCGGCCTGAGGTTGCGAGTACGACTGGTTCCAGCGCAGCGACATCACCGTCTT
>VBDE01000142.1 GCA_005883665.1 Betaproteobacteria bacterium | reverse complement strand
CCGAGCTCGGCGAGGAGAGCGGCCTCCTCGGACTCATAGCTGCGGACGCCTACGAGGCACAGGTGCTGGGGCGCGAGCGGCCCTTTGGCGCCTCGGGCGAGCTCCGGATCCGCGCCGTGCCCGAGCAGCGCGGCGAGCGGCATTCCGTGCCGCATGCCGCTGGGGCTGGTCGACGGCGTGTGGCTATCCATGTGGGCGTCGATCCAGACCAGCCCCAGAGGACCGCGGGCAGACAGCGCCTTGGCTGCGCCGCTCCAGGTTCCGATCGCGCAGCTGTGGTCGCCGCCGAGCACGATCGGAAATTCCCCTGCGCCGACGACCGCGCTCACCTCGCGCGCCAGGCGCGCGCAGAAATCGACGATCACATCATCCCGGGATTTGCCGCGGCGAAGCTGAGGCTGCAGCGTGACGCGCCAGAGCACATCGGCGCCTTGAGCGGAAAGGTGCGCCAGCAGTCCATCGGCAAGCAGTTGATGCGGACCCTGGCTGCAGCGCGGATCGCGGGCGCCCAGCCCTAAGGCAGCGCCGATGAGCACCGCCGGCCGGGTGAGCCGTTCATATGGTCCGAGTGCGCGCATGGTTCGTCTTCGGTCCGAACACTGGATGGTTGGAACATTTTAGACCGATATGGAAGACGGGGTTCGTGCGCGCGCCGCGATTTGCTCATTAATTCACACCGCCTACCAGACCGGGACGCCCGGCACGTTCACGCGCGTGCGAAACACCGAGGTGTAGGTCGTGATGTAGAGCGAGCGCCAGTCAGCGTCGCCCCAGGCCATGTTGGTGCAGTGGTCCGGGATTCGGATGCGGCCGAGGAGCTTTCCGTCGGGAGCGAGCACGTGAATTCCGCCGGGGCCGGTGCAATAGACGTTGCCTTCGCGATCCACCTTCATGCCATCGGCGATGCCGGGCTCGCTCCCGGCGAGCTTGTGAAAGAGGCGCTTCGGGCCGCAACTCCCGTCGGGGCGCATATCGTAGGCGCGGATCTCGCCGAGGCGCGTGTCGTTCACGTAGAGCACGGACTCGTCGGGCGTGAACGCGAGGCCGTTCGGATAGACCGTGTCGGTGACCACAGCGTCGAGCTTTGCGCCGTCCGGGGAAATGCGGAACACGCCCTGGAACTCGAGGTACTGCTGCAGGTCCTCGGACGCCATGCCGACGTTGTAGAGCGCGCCGGGGGAATCGGTGAAGTAGATGGAGCCGTCCGAGCGCACCACGATGTCGTTCGGGCTGTTGATGCGCTTTCCCTCGAAATGCGAAGCCAGCGTGGTCACCTTGCCATCGGGCTCGACGCGCCATACCGAGCGCGAAGCCCATCCGGCGACGCAAAGTCTGCCCTGCTTGTCGAACGTCAAACCGTTCGCCTTGGTCGAAGGTCGGATGAAGACCTCGGCGCCCGAGCCCTCCTTCCAGCGGTGGATCGTGTCGCCGACGATGTCCACCCAGAGAAAGGTCCCGTCGCGACGGTTCCACAGCGGTCCCTCGCCGAAGGAGAGGCCGTGGTAGATACGGTCGAGAGGCGCGTCGGGGGAAACGAGGCGCGCGAATGCGCTCGTCGACTTGTCGATCTCGAGCATCGTGGTCCCTAGTAGGTCGCGTCGTGCGAGGATATCGCGAGAACGCATGGAGCATCCGACCGGTTGCTCCACGCGTGGCGGGTGCCGCGCTGGACGACGGTATCGCCCGCCTTCAGGTGCACCTCCTCGGTGTCGAGCACGAGCGTGATCTCGCCTTCGAGGATCAGGCAGAAATCCAGGGTGCGGGTTTTCCGCATCCCGCGATGCGACGCGCGTTCCGGCGGAAAGGTCAGGACGCGGCAAAGCGAACCGCCCGGCGGTGGAGTGAGCACGTGCGCAGGCTCGCTCGCCGTGTCGATGCTCGCCGGCGTCGAGTCGGTCGCCCAGATGAAAGTCGACGAAAACCCGGGGCGCGCGGGATCGGTGCGCACGGGTGCTGGTCCGTCCTCGATCGCCTTCGATTTTCCGTCCCGCCCGTCGACGCAGACGATCCTGCGAACCGGCTTCACTCTCGTTTTCCGAGCTTCGCGCCCATCATGACGAAGGCCATGAGGCTGCCGCTCCTCGGATTGGTCCAGCCGTGCCAGTTGCCGAGCTGCACCACGACATCGCCGGGCTTCATGACGCGCTCGCCGTCGTCAAGGAGCAGCACGCGCTCGCCTTCGAGGACTATGCCGTAGTCCACCGTCGCCGACTTGTGGACGGGCGAGCTGTAGGCGTTCTGTCCGCCGCGGTCCCAGGTCCCGCCGGGCCTTTGCTTCGGCGCGTGCAGCGGCACGGCCGAAGCGTCCCGGGCGGGATCGTAGTTCGGTGGCCGTCCCGCAGACTGGACGACGCGCAGATGGCCGCCTTTTTCCGGGGGCTCGAAGTGAAAAGGCAGGTTGCCGTCGTCGCGCTCGCCGGAAATGACCGCGGGACAGCTGTGAAAAACCCAGATGTCCGTCATTGCGGCGCTCGCGCTCACCGCGCCCGGGTTGACGTTGGGGGCCGCGCTGTCGAAGAGCACGCGCGACCTTCCCTGCGCGTCGTTTCCGGTGACCACGCGCCGGATCGGCCGCAGCTTTTCCGTCATGTCTTTGGAAATCGACGTATTCAATCCAGCTTCAGACCCGCCTGCTTCACGATCGCGGCGTATCGGTCGTTCTGCCTCCTGAGGAACCCGGCGTACTCCTCGGGCGTGTTGCCTGCAGGCTCCTGGCCCAAGGCGAGGAAGCGTTCCCTGATTTCGGGAATCTCGAGGATCTTGCGGACCTCCCTCGAGAGCCGCCCGGAAATTTCGCTCGGCGTTCCCGCGGGCGCCATGAAGCCGATCCAGCCGGACATCTCGTAGCCGGGGAGGTCGTCGGCGATGGTCGGCAGCTCGGGCATGGCCGTGGAGCGCTTTGCGCTCGACACGCCAAGCGCTCTCAAGCGACCCGATTTCACGAAGCTGATGACGCCGGGCACAGTCTCCATGGTGTAGGCGACCTGACCGCTCACGAGGTCCGTAACCGACGGCGAGCTGCCCTTGTACGGCACGTGTATTGCGGTGACGTTCGCCATCGAATTGAACAGCACCGACGCCAGATGGCTCGACGCGCCGGACCCGGACGAGGAGAACGAATACTTTCCGGGATTCGCGCGCAGCAGCGCGATCAGCTCCGGAACGTTCTTCGCCGGAACCGAGGGATTGACGACCAGCACGTACGAATTGACGGCGAGCAGGCTGATCGGCGCGAAATCCTTCAGGGGATCGTAAGCCACCTTCTGCACGTTCGGGCTGATCGAGATCGGGCCGCTCGAGCCCGCCAGCAAGGTGTATCCGTCCGCGGGCTGCTTGGACGCGAACTCCGAGCCTATGGTTCCGCCTGCGCCGGGCTTGTTGTCCATCACGAGCGGCTGCCCGAGCGCGGGTACCAGCCTTTCCGACACCATCCGCGCGGCGAGGTCCGTCGCCTGTCCCGGCGGCCAGGGGATGATGACCCTGATCGGGTGGTTGGGATAGGTCTGCGCAAAGGCGATGCTCATGTAGGTGAACGCAAACAGGATGGCGAGGCGAGCGGCATTTTTCATAAGAGTTCCTACTCGGGGTCCGGCGCAGACTGGAGTAGTAGCGTAACCGGACGGCTTGGTTCCCTGCAACCCGATATCATTCGCCCGAGCGATGATCGAGCGAAAACACATTCTCATCGTGGGCGCCGGAGCGATAGGCGGCCTTTACGCGGCCTATCTCGCCAGAGTCTCTGACGTCGCCGTGCTCGACACGAACCGCGCGCACGTCGAGGCGATCCAGAAAGACGGCTTGAAGCTCGCCGGCCGTACCGAGTCGGTAACGAAGCTCGCGGCTTTCGCAAGCGCCGCGGGGCTGGGTTCGCGGCGATTCGACTCGGTCATTATCCTGGTGAAATCGCAGGCAACCGAAGCGGCCTTTCACTCGATTCGTCCGGTTCTCGAAGGCCGCCCCGTCCTCGTCACCTTGCAGAACGGCATGGGCAACGGGGAGCTGCTCGCGCGGATCAGCGATCTCGACGTCGCGCACGGCGTCTCGTTCGAGGCAGCGCGCTACGACGGACCGGGGCGCGTGCATCACCTAGTGCACGGCGAGGACTCCTGGCTCGGCCCCGCACGTGGAAAAGTCGAGTCAATCGCGTGGCTGGGCGAATTGTTGACGCAGTCCGGTCTGCCGACGAAAGTGGTCGCCGAACCGCGCGGCGCGATCTGGGGGAAGTTCGCGCTACGACGTGCCGGAGATGCGCGCGCTGATCGACGAAATGGCGGCGGAGTGCACCCGCGTCGCCGAGGCGGTGGGGATCCGGCTCGAGTTCGACCCGATGTATCTAGTCAAAAAAATCCGCGCGGGCGAGTCGCCGCTCACGAAACATGCAGGCTCGATGGCGCAGGACCTCGAGGCCGGCCGCGAGACCGAGCTCGAGGCGATGACCGGCTACGTTGTCAGGAAGGCGAAGGAGCTGGGCGTGCCGGTGCCGGTGACCGAGAGCGTATACAGGATGGCGAAGGGCGTGGAGTACGCCGCAAGGGCGAAGCGCGCGAACAGCTAGGCCGCGAACAACAAGGTGGATTATTCGAACGCGGCGACGCAGTCGATCTCGACGTTGACGCCTTTGCGGTGGGGCGTCGCGCCGATACAGGTGCGCGTGACCTTTTCGCCCCGAAGAAAGTCCCGGAAGGCCTCGTTGAACGCAGGGAAGTCTTCGGTGTTCCTCAGTACGACGCGCATGTTGACCACGTGAGAGAAATCCAATGCTGCCGCCGCAAGCACGCTGCGAAGATTGGCGAGCGTCTGTTTGGTCTGCTCGCGGATATCGGCGCTCACCACCTCGCGCGTCTTCGGATCGAGCGGTCCCTGACCGGACACGAAAAGCAGATTTCCAGCGCGGATCGCCTGCGCGAGCGGCGAGGGCGTGCCCTTGTCCGTGAAGCCGGTCGTCGGAGCGCCGGGTGAAGTGATGATCGTCTTCGCCATCGCTACTCGAACGCCGCCTTGATCTCGGCCGGTATCGGCATCGCCTTCAGGCGGTCCGGTTTTTCGGGGTGACGGTGCGCCCAGACGCGGATCTCGTAGCCTTCGACTGCGCGTATGCCGCGGTTTACGACGGCATGGCTGACCTCGAAGGTCTTGTCGTTCCACTTGCCGACATGGGACTCGATCGCGATCTCGTCGCGGAACTTGCAGGGCGCAAGGAAGCGCGCCTTGGCCTCGACGATCGGCAGCCCCATGATGCCGTATTTTTTCCCGAGCGAATCCCAGTCCAGGCCCACGGAGTCGAAAAACAGGCGCGTGCTCTGGTCGAACCACTCGAAGTAGTTCGGGTAGAAAACGATCCTCGCGGGATCGGTATCGCCCCAATGCACAGTGACGTTGTACCGGTAGGTTTTCACTTTTCAGACTTGCTCGAGTCCCAGGCGGCGGATTATAGCGCCCCGTCTCGGCGGGACGCGCATGCTAAACTCCAAGCGCTCAACTCGCCCTCGTCCACCCTGGGAGCAAGACTATGGCGGATCCCAACAAGACCAAGGTTACCATCCTGACCGGAACGTACCGCATCAAGGGTTACATCGAGCTGATGCCCGGCGCGCGGGTAACCGACTACATGGTCGAGGCGAAAGACTTCATCGCGGTGACCGAGGCCGAAGTCTGGGAGCTCGGGGACCGCAAGGTCATGAAGGCGCCCTTTCTCAACGTGAGCCGCCACCATATCCAGATCATCACGCCGGGACATTGACTCGGGGGATCCCATGGCGATGAGAACGGTCGCGCTGCTCCATCCCGGCGAAATGGGCTCCGCGATCGGCGCCTGCCTCGGCGGGCTCGGCCTGAGGGTCGTGTGGGCGTCGGCCGGCCGCAGCGCGGCGACGCGCTCCCGCGCCAAAGCCGCGGGGCTCGAAGATCTCGGCGCGCTCGAGCGCGCGCTCGGCGTGGCCGACATCGTGCTGTCGGTGTGTCCGCCGCACGGCGCGCTTGCGCTCGCCCGCGAGGTTGCCGGCCACGGCTTCAGGGGCGTCTATATCGACGCGAACGCGATCTCGCCCGCGACGGTACGCACTATCGGCCGCGTGGTCGAAGCCGCGGAAGCGACTTTCGTCGATGGCGGCATCATCGGTCCCCCGCCGGTTCCGGGTGTGAGTTCGCGCATCTATCTCTCGGGCGGGCGCGCGAGGGACGTCGCGGCTGTGTTCGCGGGCAGCAACCTCGAAGCGATTGCACTCGAAGGCGCCGCGGGTGCGGCCTCCGCTCTCAAGGCCTGCTATGCGGCTTGGACCAAAGGCGCGACGGCGCTGCTCGCCGCGATCCGCGCGCTCGCGACACACGAAGGGGTCGAAGCTGCGCTGCTCGAGGAATGGAAACGCTCGCAGCCCGAGCTGCCGAAGCGCTCCGAGGTCGTTACCGCGGTGGCGCGCAAGGCCTGGCGCTGGATCGGCGAGATGGAGGAGATCGCGGCGAGCTTCGAGGCTGCGGGCCTGCCTGGAGGCTTTCACCTGGCGGCCGCCGACCTCTATCGCAGGCTCGAAGGCTTCAAGGACGGCACCACTGCGCCCGCGCTCGCCGAAGTGATTGCGGCTTTCAGGCGGGGCGCGCCGCGGCGGAAAGCGGCCTCGGGCGCGCGCCGCAGAAGCAGTAAGCAGCGCGAAGAACAAGAACCTTCCAGAACCCGCTTCAAATTCGGCACGGCAGCGCTCAAGCGCGATGCGGCGAAGCGCCTTCGCTCTCTGAAACGCGACTGAGCGCGCATCGGAGGTACTGCCAATGGTCAGGAACGAAGGAAAGGACGAAGGGCCGAGGAAAATCGATCTCGAAAGAGTGGCGCAGCTCATCGACGCGCTGGAACGGGATCTCGCGAAAGTCCAGAGCGGATCCCGCGACGTGCAGCTGTTGAGGGACGAGGTGGAAACCCTCAAGAACGTGCTCAATTCGCCGATCCGTCGGCACCACTGGGTCAGAGAGGGCTTGCACGGCATGCGCCAGGCCATCGAGAACGGGCTGGAAACGATCGTCGCCGATGGCCTGAAAGCGAGCCAATACATCGCGGAGATAGGAAGAATTCTGGGAATGTGATCGAGAGTCTCATGAAAAACTTGTCGATTTCCGCCGCAATCCTTTTCGCGACTCTCGGAGTCTGCGGGGTCGACGCGCAGTCGCAGGCAGACAAGCCCGCCGTGGTCAGACTGGATCCGGCGCTCGATGCGCTGGTGTCCCCCGACGCGAGGTTGGAGCTGGTGAAGGGCGGCTTCGGGTTTACCGAGGGCATCATATGGGTCGAGCAGGGCCGCTACCTGCTCACGCCCCAAGGCGAGACGTTCATCTACTTGGACCGAAGCGGCTATACGCTGCCGGACATCTGGCGCGTGGGGTTCGAGCAGACCAATGGCAAGAATCCCAGCGATCCCCTGTTCGAGAAGTTCTACATGATCGGCTCGAACGGGCTCGCGCTCGACCGGCAAGGCCGGCTCATCATCGCGACCTGGGCCGGAAGGTCGATCGACCGGATCGAAAAGAACGGCAAGCGCACCGTGCTCGCCGACCGCTTCGAAGGCAAGCGATTCAACGGCACGAACGACGTCATCGTCAAGAAGAACGGCACGATCTACTTCACCGACACCTACGGCGGCTTGCGCCTGCGCGATAAGGATCCGCGCAAGGGTCTGGAGTTCCAGGGCGTCTACATGATCAAGGGCGGCAAGGTGACCCGGATCATCGACGACATCGCGAACCCAAACGGCCTGGCCTTGTCACCCGACGAAAAAATCCTCTACGCGAACGGCAGCCGCGACAAGTACGTGCGGCGCTACCGCGTCCTGCCCGACGACACCGTCACCGACAGCCAGATGTTCATCGACATCAGCGGCGATCCGACCCCAGGGATCACCGACGGCCTGAAGGTCGACATAAAGGGGAACGTCTGGGAATCGGCGGCGGGTGGGGTGTGGATCATATCGCCCGAGGGCAAGCACCTGGGCACGATCCTCACGCCCGAGCTCGTCGCCAATGTCGAGTTCGGCGATCCCGATCACAAGACCCTGTACATCGCCGCGCGCACGAGCGTCTACAAGATCCGGGTGATTACCGCGGGCATTCCGTAGCGCTCTCCGAAGTGTGGTCATTCTCGCGAAGGCCGGAGTCTAGTGCGCCCTAAGAGGGATAACCTGACGCGTGTTGTAGGGTTTGACTGACATCCCGAGCCCGGTGTCCTCCCTCCCTGCGGAACGAGTTATGCTTCGCGCACGAGGTAGCCCAGTGCACGCTGTGGCTTGGGCGGGCGCTCGATCTGGAGGGTTGCGCGCGTTGATGCGCGTCCCAGAGTCAAAAGAGGGGTTGGCTTATCAATCCAATAGGAATCGACGGCACTCGCCGGGGAACGAATCCCCTGCAAATTTTTTTCGACTTCCTCCCTGGCGCCCGGCGGCTGGTGTTGATCATCTGGCCGTTTCTGGTCATTGTCGCCGTGTTGTTGTGGCTGTCGAGCGAGAGCATGAGCGTCCTGGTCGGCGTGCGCTCGTTTTCGGAAGGCGAGAGCCTCTGGTCGAAAGGGCAGAAGGAGGCGGTCTTCCATTTGATGCGATACGCGGAAACTCGCTCCGAAGCCGACTATCAGAAATACCGCGACGCCATTCTGGTGCCGCGCGGAGATCGTAAAGCTCGTATCGAACTCGAAAGACCGGATCCCGATTACGCCATAGTCTGGCGGGGCTTGGTCGAGGGACGCACGCATCCCGACGATATCCCCCATGTGATCAAGTTGTACCGCCGCTTCCGCAATGTCAGCTTCATGGCGGAAGTCGTTGCGGTCTGGGAGGAGGCCGATCAGATGGTCGACGATCTGATCCGGTCGGCCGACCAATTGCACGAGCGCGCATCCTCCCCCAATGCGACGGAACAGACCTTGCGGCCGATTCTTCATCAAATCCTCGACATCGATGCGCGACTTACGCCGCTGGAAGACAGGTTTGCCCAGAGGCTGGGCGATGCCGCGCGCAGCACCCAGCTGCTGCTGCTGATCGCCAATTTGGCGATCGCAACTACGCTGATTCCCGTCGGCATCTTCTTGTCGTACCGTATGGTCCGGCGCAGAGACGAGGCCGAGCGGGCACTCAAGCTGAGCGAGGAACGGTTCAATCTTGCCGTGACCGGCAGCAACGACGGGCTCTGGGACCGGAATCTCGATACCGGCGGGGTCTACTACTCGCCGCGCTTCAAGCAGCTGCTCGGCTTCACTGAGCCGGAAATGGAGGACACCCAGGAGGCCTTGACTTCGCGCTTGCACCCGGAGGACAGGCCGGCACACGAGCAAGCCGTCGACGGGCACCTGAAGCGCGGAGTGCCGTTCGACATCGAAATGCGGCTGCAGACCAAGGCCGGGGAATATCGCTGGTTCCATTTCCGCGGGCAGTCGGTGCGCTCTACCGCAGGACGGGCGATGCGCATGGCCGGTGCAATGACCGACAGGCGTCCATCGCCGACGGCGTGATCACGACCGACACCGACGGCTGGGTGGAATACCTCAATCCAGTGGCGGAGGCATTGACCGGCTGGACCACGGCTTCGGCGCGGGGATTGCCGCTGCGGGGCATCCTGCGCACCGTTGACGAAATAACGCGCGAAGTCACGCCCAACCCGATCGAAACGGTGTTGCGGGAAGAGCGCACGATCGAGGTTTCGGCCCCGATGCTGCTGGTGCGCAACGACGGTTCGGAAATCCCGATCGTGCAGTCCGCAGCCCCGATGCGGGCCCGCACAGGCAAGATCATCGGCGTCGTCCTTGTCATGCACGATGTCAGCCGCGAACGCCAGTACGCCGCCAGGCTTTCCTATCAGGCGAGCCACGATGCCTTGACCGGCTTGATAAACCGCACCGAATTCGAGAAACGCCTGGGCCTCGCGCTCAAGAGTGCCGCACAACTCAGCCGGAACCACGCGGTGATGTATCTCGACCTGGACCAGTTCAAGGTCGTCAACGACACCTGCGGTCACGCCGCCGGCGACCAGCTCATACGCCAGGTCAGCGCCGTGCTGCTCAAGCGCCTGCGCGAGGGCGATACGCTCGCCCGCCTGGGAGGCGACGAGTTCGGCGTGCTCCTCGAGAACTGCCCGCCGGATCACGCGCTGCGCATTGCCGATGAGCTGCGACAGAACGTCACGAACTTCCATTTCACCTGGGAGACCCGTTCCTTCGGCACCGGCGTCAGCATCGGGCTGGTGAATGTAAAAGACGGCCCGTTCACGCTGACCGACGTGATGAGCGCGGCCGACGCAGCCTGCTACATGGCGAAGGAAAAGGGCCGCAACCGCGTGCAGGTGTATCACTCCGAGGACAGCGACCTTTCGGTGCGCCAGGGCGAGATGGAATGGATCAGCCGGCTGCAGAAGGCCCTCAAGGAAGATCGATTCGTGCTCTACACGCAGGACATCAAGGCGCTGGACGCCGGGCGCGAGCACGGCACGCACTGCGAAATCCTGGTCCGTCTGCTCGACGAACGCGGCGAGCTGGTGCCGCCGATGGCGTTCATCCCGGCGGCGGAACGTTACAACCTGATGCCCGCGATCGATCGCTGGGTGATTCGCACGGCGTTCGCCACGATTTCCAGAGAGCAAGCCGAAGGCGGTGCCGTTTTCGAGATATGCTCCATCAATCTCTCCGGCGGCTCGATCGGCGACGAGGGTTTCCTCGATTACGTGCGCGAACAATTCGCTCACTTCCCGGCAGTGCGGCCTCAGTCCATCTGCTTCGAGATCACCGAGACCGCCGCAATCGCCAGGCTCGACAAAGCCACTCACTTCATCGAGGAGATGAAGTCTCTCGGCTGCCATTTCTCTCTGGATGACTTTGGCGCCGGCATGTCCTCGTTTGCCTATCTGAAGCATCTGCCCGTGGATTTCCTCAAGATCGACGGCGGGTTCGTCAAAAACATGGCCGACGATCCGATCGACCGCGCGATGGTCGAGGCGATCAACAGCGTCGGTCACATCACCGGCAAGCAAACCATCGCAGAGTTCGTGGACGGCGAACGCGTCATCGCGCTCCTACGCGAGATCGGGGTGGATTTTGCCCAAGGGTACGGCGTGGCCAAGCCAAGGCCGTTCGGGTCCCGGCTGCAGGTGGCGGCGGCGACGGGCTGACGCGCAACGGGTTACCCGGCTCGATCCGCCCGCGCAGGGCGCAGCTTCTCGCGCCCGCAGCAAGCCGAAAAAGCGCGGGGATAGGGAAATCCCCTAGTCTCCAGCGGAAAAACACCGATAGACCGGTCATCACGCGCTCAATACCATGCGCTCAACAATTTTTGTAAAACACAACGTCGAGGAGAAACTGAATGGGTGCGATGTACGAGTTATCCGCTAACCCTACTTGGGTGGATTCGCTGCACGGTTACGTCAAGCCCTATTGGGATGGGCTTTTGAACGGAGATTTTGCGACCGGTGTGGCGTCTGCGCAGCTCACAGTTCCCGAGATGCAGGGATGGATACTGCAGACTTATCCTTTCATCCACGCTTTTCCCAAGTTCCTTGCCGAGGCCCTGATCAAGGTCGAGGACGATTACTCGCGTGCGTTCCTGATCGACAATATCCGCGTCGAAAAGGCACACGCCGAGCACTGGATATGGATGGGAACGGGCTTCGGCCTGAAGAGGGAAGATATGCTCGACCTCGCAGAAGGCAACAAGCCCGTGCTGAGGGACGTGCAATCTCTGACCGATTGGCTCTGGTACATCAATACCAAGGGGTCCCTGGCCGAAGCGGTCGCTGCGACCAGCTTTGGAGTCGAGGGGATGACCGGCGATCTTGCAAGGAAAGTTGTCGCTGGCTTCGAGTCCTACCGCGGCAGACCGGGCGTCGAGATGGGCCCGAAGACATACAAGTGGATGCGTGAACACGCCCATTATGACGACGTGCATCCCAAGATCGCAATGGAGATCATCAAGCGCTATGCCACTACCGAACGCATGCAGATGCGCGTCATGCTGGCTGCCAAGCGCAGCATTCAGCTTCTCGACCAGGCGCTGCATACGGGATACCAGGCATACACGCCGGCGGATGAACTGCTGGCGCCGTCTACCGAGAAGCGCACAGGCGACCGGCGTAGCGATCGCCGTGTGACCGCCGAGCTCATCCCCTTTCCTGACCGCCGCTTCTGCGACCGCCGCGGCCGCGCCAGGCGGGCAGTAGCCTAAGGTTTCCGGCCCCATGCCGACAACGGGTACCTTCGGGTGCCCGTTTTTTTTTTGGGCATAAGCGCGCCGCCCGCCCGGAAAGTCATCGCCGCTCCACGACCCGCACCATCCGGCTGTTCTTGTATTCCGACAGCCACACCGCGCCGGCCTGATCGACGGCCATTTTCCGCACCTGGGAATCCAGCCCCGGCAGGGGAAACTCGGAGAACTTGGCGGTTGCGGGATCGAAGCGGGCGATCTTGTTCGCGGTGAACTCGTCGAACCAGATCTTCCCGCGGAGATCGACCACGATGTCATAGGGGCCGGAGTCCGGCGTCGGGACCTCCCACTCGCGGATCGCTCCGGACTCTTGGTCGAGCAGCGCGATCCTGTTCGTGTTGTACTCGGTGAACCACACGTTGCCGTTGCGGTCGAGCGCGAGCCTGCGTGGGCCTGAATAGCGCGTCGGCGGCGCATATTCCGTGATCGCGCCCGTGGCCGGGTCGAGCCTGCCGATCTTGTCGCCGGTGAACTCGCAGAACCAGACGTGGTTGTGGGAGTCGACCGCGATCCCGTAGGGCCGCGACTCCTTCGTCGGAACCGCGTACTCCCTGAAGCTCTCCGTCCGGGGATCGAAACTGGCGATGCGGTTGCCGCGGATCTGGGTCATCCAGATCAGCCCGTCGCTCGCGAGGAACAAGGTGTGGGGGCTCGAGCGCTCCTGTGGCAGCGGGGTGCGCTTCATCTCGCCGGTCCTGGAATCCAGGCGCCCCAGATGATTGCCGCGGCTCTCGCTCCACCAGATGAACCCACTGATGTCGGCGACGATCCCGTGCGAGCGCGCTACCTTGGCGGGAATCGGGAACTCCTTGAACTCACCGGTCTTCGGATCGAGACCGCCGATCTTTTCTCCATATCGCTCCACGAACCAGACGTGGCCTCGCGGATCCACAGTGAGGTTGTGGGGGATCGCCGTCCGCGTGGGAATGTCGAACTGGGTGATGACGACGTCGGGTTCGCCGGCGGTGTTGCGGTACGCGGCGGCCTTGGGGACATTCAATCCCGGCGCCTTGTCGGGGCCGAAATGCTTTGTGAGATATGCCGTGATCCTCTCCCCCTCCTCGCTTTTGGCGGCCAAGGCCTCCTCGTCCGAGATCGACTCGTAGTTCGGCGGGCCGATCTCCTCGATCCGCCCCATGTCGATGACGACCTTCTTCCAGCCCAGCCGATCGAAGCGGCGGCCGAGGAAGTTCACCGGGCCGTGGCAGTTCACGCAGCGATTGATGACGAGCTGCTTCACGCCGTCCCGGTCGTCGGGAAGCTGCGCAATCCAGTCCGCCGGCGTGAGGATCGGCGCGGAGCGCTTGAGCGCAAGGTTCAACAAAGTCTTCTTCCCCGGCGCGATCTCGACCGCCGCCTTCGAGCTCTCCGCGTGCCCGCCCATGCCCGCGGACACCTCGCTCCTCCCGGGGAAGAGCTCGGGCGCGCCGTAGTTCCCGCCCCGCGAGAAGACCGTGACCGTGATTCCCCGCTCCACGTTGCGAATTTTCACCGCCGCGCCGGTCACGGGCTTGCCGTTCTCGTCGCGAACCGCGCCCTGGAGGCTGCCGGTCTCGATCGTTTGCGCAGCGGAGGTGTTTTGCCAGAACCACAGACCGAGAGAAAGCGCGACGACTTTGAGCATGACATCCTCCATGAAAATCACCGGCGAGCTGTCTTAGCGCACCGTCTCCCCGCCCGTGACGGGATGGCCGATTCCGAGCGGCTTGGCGTCGATCAGGATGAAGGCGACTCGGGCAGGCTCGGTGCCGCGGTTGATCCAGGCGTGGTTCGTGCCGCGCTGCACGAGCACGTCTCCCGCCTTGAGCTTCACCGTCGAATCGTCCATCTGCATCTCGAGCTCGCCCGCGAGAACGATCACGTAGTCGATCGTCTCGGTGCGATGCATCGGCCCGCTCCTGCCTGGAGGAATTTCGTTCACGGTGAACCGGGTCCCGTTCGGCGGCGGCGGCGTGCCGAGCATGCGCGCGCCCATGTCTTCGATATTCTCGCCAACCGAGATGTCGGCGGGCGTGCAATCGGTGCACCAGATGAGGGTCGAGACGCCGCCCGATTTCGAAATCCGCTTGTTGGACGCCGTCGCGTCGCTGAGAACCTTTGCGGTCCGGTTTGCGCCGTGCCCCGTCACCACGCGGCGGACCGGGGCGGAGTCTGTCATCGTGAGCCGGGCAGCGGTGCCTACTTCGCCTCCTCGACGCGCGTCAGGGTCGCGGGTCCTTCGCCCACGATGATCAGCCAGGCCTCCTCGTCCTTAGCTCCGTCCCAGTGCACCTGCTTGGCGAAATGGGTGACGAACGAGCCCGTCGGCATGGCCACGGTGAGGTTGGGATCGAACTTGTTGCCGGTGGCGACCCACCAGGTGCCCTTGATCACGGTGATGAAGCGGTCGTTCGGATGAAAGTGCGGCCGGCTGAAGTTGCCCGGCTTGAACCGGTTCATGACCACGTACAACCCGGGTTTTTCCGGATCGCCGACGAGCACCGCCTGGTTGATGCCGGCGGCGCCGGTCGGATCGCGCCACTTGAGCTGATCCGGCGACTTGTAGAGGAGCGCCGCCGGGTTGAGGTCGGCAGCGAAGGCGGCACCCGCCGCCAGCAGCAGCAACAGGATCTGAGCAACGGGCAACACGCGACCAGACGGAGACAATGAGCTCATTTCGACCCCCCTTTGAGATTACCTCCGTATACGCGTTGGCCGGTGAACCGTCAACACCCAGCCCGGCGCCGGCGATCCGAATGTCGAAAGATCGCGGCGACCGTTCCGGCAGACGCCGTTTCAGCCGCCGGGTCTCTTTGACCGACGATGGGACCGACGCGCGGCACTACTTGATGCGCCTGTAATAAGTCAGCGCCTGCAGTCCGATCCTTGTACCCATCTCTTCGCCAGCCTTTGTCGACACAGATTCACCCGCGTCGTCGCGAACGGGTATGAAGTACGCCCTCGCGGGCGCCCTCTCGCTCGCAGAGCCGCCTTCGGCGAGGCTTCCCGAGCCGAATTCGGTTTCCAGTATCACCCGCATCGCCGCGCCGAGTGCACAGGAAACGCAGGGAACGGCAGCGCCGTCACCCGCATCGCCGGCCGCCGAGTAGACCGTGCTCGCGGCAAGGGAAAGGAGCGCATAGATCCTCGCGCGCTCGATCGGTTGCAGCGTTCTGCCCTCGATAGACCGGGTCACGATCGAATTCCACATTTCGCCGCTCAGGCCCGATTCTCCCGACGAGCCCATGCCCCGACGATTCGAAGCTCGGTCCGGTGCGGACAGTGCCGAGGCGTACACGTTGCCGCCAAGGTGCCTTCCCCAGATGCGAGCCCTGGATGTCGCCTGCCAATCAGGAAACGCGGCCAGGGAACGTTCGAGCGCTGCATCCAGAGAGGACTTCTGCCCCGGATAGAGCTGGGCAAGAACGTAGTGGGCGGCCCCGATCGCTTCGACTTCTCCCGAACCGCCCAGGGGTGCCGGCGGTTTCACGAGAAAGCGGGGAACGTATTTGCCTTCTACGAAATTCATGGCTTCGAACATGGCGGCGTAGACAGCCGCCAGTTCCTGGGCAGCTCGCGACTGCCCGGACGAAGAAGCCATGCGTGCTGCAATCGCGTTCCAATCCGATAACGGGTCGCCCCGAGCCGGGGAAAACGGCAGAAGCATGACCAGCGCGCACCCGATGTACACCGCAATTTTCCAAGCCTTGCTGATTTGAGCATCCATATCCCGCCTCCGTGTGAGATTCGCCCGAGCCCCGGAAGCGCGGAGCGCTTCTGCTGCGATCAGGATTCAGGGCTGAGGCCAGTGTGGCGGGTTGCGGTTTCCTTTCTCTGCGGCGCATTGCACCGGTTTCTTGTGAACTAATTACAGAGATGAGCTTGATTCCGAGAGACTGCCGGCCTCTACTTACTCGAGCGC
>VBDE01000409.1 GCA_005883665.1 Betaproteobacteria bacterium | reverse complement strand
CGCCGACTCGGTGCCCGAAAGCGAATTGCAGGAAACCCGTGCGAAGGCGCGCGCGGTGCTGCGAGCTGCCGAGATCGCCTTGAGCGGGATGGACAGGCGGGCATGATCCTGATGATCGACAACTACGATTCCTTCACCTGGAATCTGGTGCAGTATCTGGGGGAGCTGGGCGCGGACGTCAAAGTGTTTCGCAACGACGAGATCGCGGCGGCGGACATCGCCGCGATGAGACCGGAGGGCATCGTCATTTCACCCGGGCCCTGTACTCCCGCTGAAGCGGGGATCTCACTCGCTGCGGTACGCGAGTTTTCCGGCCTGATCCCGATATTGGGCGTGTGCCTCGGACATCAGGCGATCGGCCAGGCCTTCGGCGGCGAGGTCGTGCACGCGGGTAGAGTCGTCCACGGAAAAACCTCGACGATCAGCCATTTCGGCGTCGGCGTGTTTCGCGGACTGCCGAGTCCGTTCATGGCGACCCGCTATCATTCCCTTGCGATTCGCCGGGCGACTCTGCCCAAGTGCCTGGAGGTCACGGCAGAGTCCGAAGACGGCGAGATCATGGGCGTGCGCCACCGCGAGCTCGCCGTGGAGGGCGTGCAGTTCCATCCCGAGTCCTTTCTCACCGAGCACGGGCACGCGCTCTTGAAAAATTTCCTGCAAGGGGAGGCGGCATGAGCATCACGGTCCAGGAAGCGCTGACGCGGACGATCGAGCACCGCGAGATCTTTCACGACGAGATGCTCGACCTGATGCGGCAGATCATGGGCGGGCAAGTCTCGCCCGTCATGATCGCCGCCATCATCGTGGGGTTGCGAGTCAAGAAGGAGACGATCGGCGAGATCACCGCCGCGGCTCAGGTGATGCGCGAACTCGCGACCCGGGTAACGGTGAAGGATCCGGACAACCTGGTGGACATCGTCGGCACCGGCGGGGACGGGGCGCACACCTTCAATATTTCGACCGCGTCCATGTTCGTTTGCGCCGCGGCGGGGGGCCGCGTCGCGAAGCACGGCAACCGCGCCGTGTCTTCGCAGTCGGGCAGCGCGGACGTGCTGGAGGCGCTTGGCGCGAACATCAACCTGAAGCCCGAGCAAGTGGGCCGCTGCATCGCCGAGGTGGGGGTCGGCTTCATGTTCGCGCCGGCGCACCACGCAGCGATGAAGCACGCCGCCGCAGTGAGGCGCGAGCTCGGCGTGCGCACTCTGTTCAACATTCTCGGACCGCTCACCAATCCGGCCGGCGCGCCGACGCAGCTGATGGGCGTTTTTCATCCAGATCTCGTCGGGATCCAGGTCCGGGTGCTGCAGCGGCTCGGCGCGCACCACGCGATGACCGTCTACGGCCTGGAAGGCTTGGACGAAATCTCGGTGAGCGGCCAGACGATGGTCGGCGAGCTGAAAAGCGGCAAAGTTCTCGAGTACATGATTCACCCCGAAAAATTCGGGTTGCCCGTGCACGATCCGAAGGCGCTGCGCGTGGCGACGGTGGAAGAGTCGCGAAACGTGGTCGTGGCGGCACTGGAAAACAAGGCCGGAGCCGCGCGTGACATCGTGGCCCTCAATGCCGGAGCTGCAATCTACGTTGCCGGCAAGGCCGCAAGCCTCGAGGAGGGTGTGGAGAAGGCGTTCGAGTTGATCAAGAGCGGGGCCGCGCGTGCCAAGCTCGATGCGTTCGTAAAATTTACCCAGCAACTCGCGCGTGGCTGACATCCTGGACAAGATCCTCGCGGTCAAGGTCGAGGAAATCGCGAAAGCCAAGAAAGCGCTGGGCGTGGCCGCCGCGCGTCACCAAGCGGAAGCGGCGGGAAAACCGCGGGATTTTATCGGCGCACTGCGCGCGAAAATCACAGCCGGCCTGCCGGCGGTGATCGCCGAGATCAAGAAGGCGAGTCCGAGCAAGGGCGTTCTTCGCGAGCGATTCGATCCGGCGGCGATCGCCCGCTCCTACGCGCAGCACGGCGCGGCCTGCCTATCGGTGCTCACCGACGAGCGTTTTTTTCAGGGTCGTGCCGAGGACCTTTCAACTGCGCGCACGGCTTGCGGCCTCCCGGTGTTGCGCAAGGATTTCGTGATCGATCCGTACCAGGTGTACGAGTCGCGCACCATGGGTGCAGATTGCATTCTGCTCATCGTGGCGGCGCTCGAGCTGTCGCAAATGCGCGAGCTCGAAGCTGCGGCGGCTTCGCTCGGCATGGCGGTGCTCGCCGAAGTGCACGATCGCGCCGAGCTCGATCTCGCCCTAGAGCTCGCGACGCCGCTGATCGGCATCAATAACCGCAACCTGCATAGCTTTGAAACGCGACTCGAAACGACCCTCGGATTGTCGCCGCGGATTTCGGCGCCGCGAATCGCGGTGAGCGAGAGCGGGATTCTCTCCGCTGAGCACGCATCGCGGTTGCGACAAGGGGGCATTCAGGTATTCCTGGTCGGAGAGGCTCTGATGCGGGCCGATGACCCCGGAAGCGAGCTTGCCCGCATATTCTTAACATTTTGATTCGAATCGGGGTATCGCTACGATGTTGCAAAAACGCAACATCGTTTGGTTTCTAACGCGTAAAA
>VBDE01000141.1 GCA_005883665.1 Betaproteobacteria bacterium | reverse complement strand
GAAGCGATGCGGCCATCATTCGGGCTGGAAAGACGCGATCTTCACGTGACAGTCAGCCTCGGGGCGAGCACCTACCCACGAGACGGCGAGGAGTTCGATATCCTGGTGCGCAACGCCGAGGCGGCGATGCACAGGGTCAAAGCCGCGGGCCGCAACGGCTTCCAGTTCTACGCCGCGGCGATGACACGCCAGGCAACCGACCGCGTCGAGCTGGAAAACGAACTACGCGTAGCCTTGGGAAGAAAGGAACTGGAAATCCATTACCAGCCGCAGCTTGCCCTCTCCGATGGGCGTATTGTCGGCGTGGAGGCCTTGATCCGCTGGCAACACCGCGAACGCGGATGGATTCCTCCTGTCCAGTTCATCCCGGTCGCGGAGGACTGCGATCTAATCCATCCGCTTGGCGAATTTGCGCTTGTGGAAAGCTGCCGCCAGGTCGGAGTCTGGGATAAGGCCGGGCTTGCAGAGCTACGCCTCGCCGTGAACGTTTCGGCGCAACAATTCCGCAGCTCGGGTTTCGTGGAGGCTGTTACCCGGGCCCTTCGCGCAACGGATCTCGAACCTCACCGGCTCGAACTGGAGCTTACCGAGAGCGTACTCGTCGACAATCGCGAGGAGGCGATCCTCATCCTGAAGCGATTGAAGGCCCTCGCTGTGCAGATCGCGGTGGACGACTTCGGAACGGGCTACTCGAGCTTGAGCTATCTTTCCCAGTTGCCGATCGATTGCCTCAAGATCGACCGCTCCTTCGTCAACCGGGTTACCGAGCGCGGCCACGATGCGGCGATTGCGCAGGCTGTCATCTCCCTGGGGCACTCACTCGGCATGCGTGTCGTCGCCGAAGGTATCGAGACGGTCGAGCAACTTGGGTTCCTGCGCACTCACGAGTGCGACGAGGGGCAGGGGTATCTCCTTTCGCGTCCCGTGCATCCCGATGCGCTCGCACGGCTTGTCGCTTTACCGCCACCGTCGCAACTCGCCACGTTTTCGGCAGTACCCCCGAGTGGTCTGAGGCACTAAACGGAATCACGACACCAATAACCCGGCGATATCCGCATCGCCCGGGCGCTCGGAGGGTTCAAGTCCCGGTCGGGCCGCTCTCGCAGACATTCCGTATGATAGTGGACCCATGGACCAGTCGGACGTCCTGCTCCTCGCCCGCGCCCAGTTCGGACTGAACATCGCGTTCCATATCCTGTTCCCGAGCCTTACCATCGCGCTCGGGTGGCTCTTGTTCTACTTCCGCATCCGCTACGCGCGCTCGGGCGACCCGGCGTGGCTCGCCACTTACAAGCTGTGGACCAAGGTGTTCGCGCTCTCCTTCGCGATGGGCGTGGTGAGCGGCATCACCATGTCGTTCCAGTTCGGCACCAACTGGCCGGGATACATGCAGAGAGTCGGCAACATCGCTGGGCCGCTCCTCGCCTACGAGGTGCTCACCGCTTTCTTCCTCGAAGCGACCTTTCTCGGCGTGATGCTCTTCGGCATGAACCGGGTTCCGGGCTGGGTGCACGTGCTCTCCGCGGCCATGGTCGCGATCGGCACGACGATCTCGGCTTTCTGGATCCTCGCGCTCAACTCGTGGATGCACACTCCGGCGGGGCACGAGATGGACGGCAGCCAGCTCGTCGCCGGGGACTGGCTCCAGGTGATCTTCAATCCGTCGTTCCCGTACCGCTTTACCCACATGCTGCTCGCCTCAGGGCTCACCGCTTCCTTCGTGGTCGCGGGGCTTTCGGCGTGGCGGCTGTTGCGCTCGGGCGACGACGCCTCGGCGCGGAAGACCCTGCGCACCGGGCTCGTCCTCGCAGCGGTGCTCGCGCCGCTGCAGATTCTCGTCGGCGACCTGCACGGCCTCAACACGCTCGAGCACCAGCCGGCGAAGATCGCGGCGATCGAGGCGATCTGGAAGACGGAGAAGGGCGCTCCGCTCGTGCTCTTCGCCGTGCCCGACGACGAAAGACGCCGCAACGATTTCGCCGTCGAGATCCCGAAGGGTGCGAGCCTGGTCCTCAGGCACGACCCCGAGGCCGAGGTGCAGGGCGTCGAGGCCTTCGTGCCGGATGCCGCGCCCGTGGCGCCCGTGTTCTTCGCGTTCCGGGTGATGGTGGGGATGGGAGTGCTGATGCTGCTCGCGGCGTGGACCGGCGCGTGGGCGACGCGCCGCGGCATGCTGCCGCAACGATGGATGCTGTGGGCTTTCTCGGGCTTCACTTTCGCGGGGTGGATCGCGACGCTCGCCGGCTGGCTCGTCACCGAGATCGGCAGGCAGCCCTGGCTCGTGACCGGAATTCTCAGAACCCGCGAGGCCGTGGGCGGCGCCTCCGGCGCGCAGCTCGGCGCGAGCCTCACCGGCTACATCATCACGTATACGGTGATGCTGATCGCGTACCTGGTGGTGCTCACGCACCTCGCGGGCAAAGGCGCCGACGCATGAGCCTGGACCTGCCTCTCGTCTTCGCCGCCCTGATGGGATTGGCGATCCTGATGTATGTCGTGCTCGACGGCTACGACCTGGGCGTGGGCATGCTGATGCCCGCGGCGGACGAGCGCGAGCAGGACCTGATGGTGGCCTCGATCGGACCGTTCTGGGACGCGAACGAGACTTGGCTCGTCCTGGGCGTGGGCATCCTCCTCGTCGCCTTCCCCGCGGCGCACGGCCTCGTGCTCGGCGCGCTCTACCTGCCGGTCGCGGCGATGCTGGTTGGGCTGATGCTGCGCGGCGTCGCGTTCGAATTCCGCGTCAAGGCCGAGGGCTGGCACCGCGGGCTGTGGAACTGGCTGTTCTGGTTCGGCTCGTTCCTCGCTTCGTTCGCGCAAGGGTTGATGCTCGGCCGCTACATCACCGGGTTCCATCCCGGATTCGGCTACTACGTGTTTGCGATGCTGGTGGGCGCGTCGCTGTGCGGCGGCTACGTGCTGCTGGGCTCGACTTGGCTCATATTGAAGACCCAAGGCGAGCTTCAGAAAAAGGCGCTCGCCTGGGCGCGCTGGGGTCTGCTGTGGGTCGCCCTCGGCGTCGCGCTGGTGAGCCTCGCTACGCCGCTCGTGAGCCACACGGTGCAGGCTAAGTGGTTCGATTTTCCGCGCACCCTTGCCTTGATGCTGCTGCCTCTTGCGACCCTCGCCGCGGGCTGGCGGGTCTGGGCGGCCACCGGCCGATTGAAGCGGGGCGAGCGGGAATTCGACTGGATGCCCCTGGCCGCGACGGTGGCGATCTTCACTCTCGCCTTCGCCGGCCTCGCCTACAGCCTTTTCCCCTACGTGGTGATCGACCGCATGACGATACGCGAGGCGGCCGCGCATCCCTCCGCGCTCAAGTTCACGCTGGTGGGCGTTGCGATCGTGTTTCCATTCCTCATCGCCTATACCGTCTTCGCCTACCGCGTGTTCCGCGGCAAGGCGCGCGCCGGGCTGTACGAGTAGGTCCCGCGGGCTCAGCCTTCCTTCAGGGGCGCGAGCGTCACCTCGACGCGCCGGTTGGCGGCGCGGCCCTGCTCGGTCGAGTTGCTCGCGATGGGATGTTCCTCGCCGCCCGCGGCGGTCATGATGCGCGGTTCGGTCACGCCCTTGCTCATCAGGTACTGGGCGACGGCGCTCGCGCGGCGCTGCGAAAGCTGCCTGTTGAAGTCCGCGCCGCCGACGTTGTCGGTGTGGCCGGCGATCTCGATGATGGTCTTGTCGTATTTCTTCGCCACCTGCGCGACGCCGTCGAGCACCTTGAAGAACTGCGCGTTCAAGTCGGCGCTGCCGGTGCGGAAAGTGACGTTGCCGGGCATGTTGAGGACGATGTCCTCGCCCTTGCGCGTGACCGTCACGCCGCTGTCGCGCATCAGCGCCCGCAGCTCGCTTTCCTGTCTGTCCATATAGTTGCCGACCGCGCCGCCGGCGAGCGCGCCGACGCCGGCGCCGACGAGGGCTCGCTGCCTGCGCTGCTTGGCGTCGTGGCCGGAAATCATCCCGATCGCCGCGCCCGCGCCCGCGCCGATCAGAGCGCCCAGCGTGGTGCTCGTCGTCTTCCTTTCTCCGGTGTAGGGGTCGGTGGTGGTCTGGCAGCCGGTGCTGAGGCTGGCGACGAGCGTCGCCACCAGGGCCGCCTTCAGCGCGGGGTTCGCAATGGACATGTTTTAAGACTCCTTTAGGACTACTGCACTGCTTTCCTGTAGAAGCTGTCGTCGATGTATTTCGTCGGATCGGTGAGGTCCTTCTGCGGCTTGCCGAATTCGCTGCGCAGCTTCAGCACCGTGCGGCAGCCTTCGAGATCGAGCTTCGCTCTTTTCTGGAAGCCTTCCTTCTCCGCGAACATGACCTCGTATGCTTTTTGCGCCGCGGGGCGCGGGGCGCTGGTCACGTGCTTCACGTAGATCGAAATGGCCTCGTCCTTGTTCGCCGGCTGCCGCAGCCAGTCCATCGCGGCGACATACGAGCGGATGAAGGCGACCAGCCGGTCGCCGTTTTTCGCCGCCCAGGCGCGGCGCGCAACCCCGATTGAAGCCTGGTACGGGCCGAAAGTCGTGGTCGTGTCGCCCAGCCGCGTGTAGCCCTTGGACTCGGGCAATATTTCCGATGGAGAGCTGATCATGGTTCCGGCGATCCTGCCTTCCATCATTGCCTGCACGCGTGCGGGCGTTCCGCCCAGGCGTTCGACCTTGTAATCGGCGGACGAAAGGCCGTTCAGTGCGGCGAGCTTGTAGAGGATGAAGGCGAATCCGGTGGTCGCCGCGTCCACGCCCAGCGTCTTGCCCTTGAGATCCGCATAGTTCTTGATGTCCGGCTGGGTCACGAAACGCAGCGACCCGGAGTAGCCGCCCATGAAGGCGAACAGGTCCGGCTGCACCGGCAGCTCGGTCTCCCCTTGCCCTTCCTGATAGGCGACGACGTTGTCGTACGCGGTGGTGCCGAGGTCGTAAGTCCCGTTCATCAGGTCGCGGATCTGCTCGACGGAATTCGGCGTGAAGGAAAGTTTCACGGCGATGCCGTTCTTCGCGAAAAGCCCTTTCTCCTGCGCCGCCCAGATCGGCCAGTTGCCGCCGCCGCCGAATGCGATCAGCTCCAGCGGCCTGGGCGCCTGCGCCGGGGCCGCGCCGGCCGCGGCGAACAACGCCGCCGCAACTGCGATTTTCTTCAGTGCTTTCACGGTCTCTCTCCAGGGCGTCGAATGCGTGGCCTGCGCGAATTTTCGATTCGCGCTTCGCGCCCGGGCCACAGTATAAGGCTCAACGCCGCTCGTGCGGATCCAGGACGTCTTGCAGGCGGTCCGCGACCAGGTTGATGCTGACGACGGCGAGGACCAGGGCGATTCCGGGGAAGACGCTGATCCAGTAATGGCCCGAGAGCAAGTAGTTGAAGCCGTTCGAGATCAGCAGGCCGAGCGAAGGCTGGGTGATCGGCAGCCCGAGGCCGAGGAAGGAGAGGGTCGCTTCGAGCGTGATCGCAGCGGCGACCTGGACCGTCGCGAGCACGAGGAGCGGCGGCAGGCAGTTCGGCAGCAAGTGACGAAAAATGATGCGCGCGTTCGAAAGCGCGAGAGCGACCGCGGCGTCGATATATTCCTTCCGGCGCTCGACGAGCGCGGCCGCGCGCGCGGTCCGGGCGTAATACGCCCATTGAACCGCGACGAGCGCGACGATGATCTTGTCCAGGCCTTGCCCGAGCACGGCGAGCAGGACGAGCGCAATGAGGATCGAAGGGAACGAGAGCTGGAGATCGGCGAGGCGCATGAGAAGCGCGTCGAGCCAGCCGCCGAGCCAGGCCGCCGCGAGGCCCAGGCTCACGCCGATCGTGAGCCCGAGCGCCGTGCTTGCGAAGCCCACGGCAACGCTGGTGCGAAGGCCGTAGAGGATGGCAGACAGCATGTCGCGGCCCTGGTCGTCGGTGCCAAGCCAATAGACCGTGCCTGCGGCCGAGCGCGCCCCGGGCGGCAGGCGCGAGTCGAGCAGGTCGAGCCGTGCCAGATCGTAGGGATCCTGCGGCGAGATCCACGGCGCAAGCGCGGCGGCGAGCAGCACGAGCGCAAGGAGCGCGAAGCCTGCGAGCGCGACGCGGCTCGTCGCGAACTCGGCGGCGATTCGCTGGGCCGGCGTCACCTTGCTTCCCCGGGACGCACTCGCAGCGTCACGACGATGCACAGATAGCCGACGATCACCGGCCGGTCGAGCACGCTGATCGAATCGATCAGGAGCTTCCCCATTCCGGGCGACGCGAATATCGACTCGGTGACGACGGCGAACGCGATCACCGAGCCGAACTCAACGCCCGCAACCGTGACCACGGGAACGAGCACGTTCCTGAGCACGTGGACGCCGACGATGCGCGTCTCGGTCAGGCCCTTGGCCCGCGCGAACCGCACGTAGTCCTGTTGCAAGGCTTCGCGCGTTCCCGAGCGGGTCAGCCGGATGAGGAGGGACATATTGAACAGCGCCAGGTTCGCGGCAGGCAGGGCGAGGTGGCGCAGGCCCTCGAGCGTGAGAAAGCTCACCGGGATCCCGATGAGATTCGTGGTCGGTCCGCGGCCCGACGTCGGCAGCCAGCCGAGCCAGACCGAGAACACCATGATGAGCATGAGCCCTACCCAGAAAGTCGGAAGCGAGAACCCCAGGATCGAGCCCGCCATGATGGTCCTGCCGGCGGCCGATCGGGGCTTCAGGCCCGCCCAGAGCCCGAGAGGGATTCCGAGCAGCACCGCGATCAGCATCGCCGCGGTCGCAAGCTCGAGCGTCGCGGGCATGCGCTCGAGGATCAGGCCGATCGCCGGCACGTTGAAGGCGAAGGATCTTCCGAGGTCTCCGGTTGAGGCGTGCTTGATGAAGATGAAGTACTGCTCGAGGAGCGACCGGTCGAGGCCCAGCGCGGCGGTGGCGCGCGCGATCTCATCCTGGTCGGACTGCGGGTTGACGAGGATGTCCATCGGGTTGCCGACGGCGTATACGGCGGCGAACACCAGCAGCGACATCACTGCGAGCACGCCGAAACTCTGCAGTACGCGGCGAACGATGTGAGAAAGCATCCGCGCTCAACGGGCCTGGAAGCGGTGCGCGAAGGTGAATTCGTCGGTGCGCGGCGCGTACGCGAGCGGTTTTCGCATCGCCCAGGTGGCGATCTGATGATGCAACGGAATCACGGCGTAGTCCAGCATGGCAAGGCGCATCGCCTCGCGTGCGAGCGCCTCGCGGCGCTCTTCGTCGACGCTGGCGAAGCCTCGCTCCAGCAGCTCGTCCACCTTCGGGTTGGAGTAGCCCGACCAGTTCCATGCTCCGAATCCTCTTTCGGGATTCGGAGTGGCAACGAGTGTGCGCAACGCGAGGTCCCCCGAGAACGAGCCCCAACCGAGCATGGCGAAGGCGAATTCGTGCTTGCGTGCTTTCGGCAGATAGGCATTGATCGGGAACACCTCGACGCGCGCGCGGACGCCGACGCGCGCGAGCATCTGCGCCACGGCCTGCGCGATCTGCTCGTCGTTGACATAGCGGTTGTTGGTCGCGGAAAGCGTCATCGCGAAGCCGTCGGGATATCCCGCTTCGGCGAGCAGCCTCTTCGCCCCGTCGGGATCGTAGGGCTCGGGCTTCAGGTCCGGCGCATATCCGAACACGGGCGGCGAGACGAGGTTCGAGGCCGGCAACGCCGCCCCGTCCATGAGGCGCTCTGAGATCGCCTGCCGGTTGATGGCCTTGGAGAGCGCGCGCCGCACCCGGAGGTCGCGGAAGGGATTGCGTGCTAGAGGCGTGCCGGCCTTGTCGGCGAGCCCGGGCGCACGGTCGTGCTGCTGATCGAGATGGAAGAAAATCGTGCGCCACGAAACCTTTTGCGCCG
>VBDE01000140.1 GCA_005883665.1 Betaproteobacteria bacterium | reverse complement strand
CCGAACTGGACCTGCTGCCCGAGTTGCTGAAAGCGGTTGCGGAGCAAGGGTACGTCGAGCCTACGCCGATCCAGGTCCAGGCCATTCCGCTGGTGCTCCAAGGTCGCGACGTCCTGGGAGGCGCCCAGACCGGCACCGGCAAGACCGCGGGATTCACGCTCCCCCTCCTGCAGCGGCTCGCGCGGCACGCCAATACCAGCGCCTCTCCCGCACGCCATCCGGTACGCGCGCTCATTCTTACCCCGACGCGGGAGTTGGCGGCGCAGGTGGAGGAGAGCGTCCGCACCTATGGAAAGTACGTTGGCCTGCGCAGCACGGTGGTGTTCGGGGGGATCGATATGAAGCCGCAGACGGCGGCTCTGCGCCAGGGCGTCGAGTTTCTGGTCGCGACTCCCGGCCGGCTGCTCGACCACGTCCAGCAGAAAGCGGTGAATCTGCAGCAAGTTGAAGCTTTTGTGCTCGACGAAGCCGACCGCATGCTCGATATGGGATTCATCCCGGACGTGCGTCGCATCATCGCGCTCCTGCCCAAGCGGCGCCAGAACCTGCTGTTTTCGGCCACCCTGTCCGAAGACATTCGCACGCTCGCCGACTCCTTCCTGCACGACCCGGTGCTCGTGCAGGTGGCGCGGAAGAACGCCGCCGCTGAATCGGTTCAGCACATCGCGCACCCGGTCCGGCGCGAGCGCAAGCGCGAGCTGCTCGCGTATCTCGTGCAGTCGCGCGATTTGCGCCAGGTACTGGTCTTCACTTCCACCCGTATCGGCGCCAATCGCCTCGCATATCAGCTGAACCGTGACGGCATTCATACCTCCGCCATCCATGGCGACAAGAGCCAGCCGGAACGGCTCCAGGCGCTCGCCGACTTCAAATCGGGAAAGGTTCGCGTGCTGGTGGCGACTGATGTCGCAGCGCGCGGGCTTGATATCGAAGACTTGCCCCATGTCGTGAATTTCGAGCTCCCCGGCGTGCCCGAAGACTACGTTCATCGCATCGGTCGCACCGGGCGGGCTGGGGCGAGTGGTGAGGCGATCTCGCTGGTGTGCGCCGAGGAGCATGAACGGCTCGATGCGATCGAAAAGACCATCCGGCTCGGTATTCCGAGGAAGATCGTTCCGGGATTCGAGCCCGACCTGAGCGTCGCGCCCTCGATGATGAGCAAGCCGACCGGCCGCCGTGACCCGGCGCCGCGGGGGCGCCGCCCGCGTCAGGGCGATCGGGAGCGCGACCGCTTGACCCGCGCAGCTGAGGGCCCGAAGAATGTCGACCCGATTTTCAACTCTCCCTACAAGCCGGCTCTTGCGACATCGGTCGCGGTCGATCCAGCGCCTGCCCAGCAACCAACGCGCCAAGTCGCCGCGCTTCTCTGCGGCCTGCCCAAGAGCAAGTAGGCGCTTCTAGTTTTTTGTCCGGAACGGGCTTCGTTCGTTGAGCTCGTCCACGTAGCGCTCGATGCCCTCCGACTCCCGGGCAAGGAACTTTTCCACCGCGTCAGCGAACTCCGGATGGCGTAACCAGTGCGCAGACCACGTGGGGTTCGGCATGAAGCCCCGCGCGAGCTTGTGTTCGCCTTGCGCGCCTCCCTCGAACATCCGGATGCCGCGTTCTATGCAGAAATCCAGCGCCTGGTAATAGCACACCTCGAAATGCAGCAGCGGGAAGTGGCTGACCGAGCCCCAGTAACGGCCGTACAGCACCTCCGGCGAGAAAATATTGAGGGCGCTCGCGATCGGCTTTCCATCGAGCTCGGCAAGGACCATGAGGAGGTGTTCGGGCAGCGTCTTGCCGAGCCGCCGAAAGAACTCCAAGTTGAGATAAGGCGTCGAGTGATGCGCCCGGTAGGTGTTGTTGTAGCAGCGGGTGAAAAAGTTCCAGTGCTCGTCGCGGATTTCGGCTCCGACCAGCCGTCGCACGTGCACGCCGGCTCCCTGTACCCGTCGTCTCTCCTGTCGGATTTTTTTGCGCTTCGCGGAAGCGAGGTCGGAGAGAAATTCGTCGAAATTGGCGTAGCCACGGTTTTCCCAATGAAACTGGACTGAGCGGCGCAGCATCATTCCCGCCGTTTCCATCTCGCGTGCTTCGGGTTCGGTGGGAAACAGCACATGTAGGGACGAGACTTCGAGCGAGAGCCGCAGAGCGGCACGAACAAGGAGTGCCCGGCTCTCGCCGTCGCGCGCAAGCAGGCGGGGTCCGGAGACCGGCGAAAACGGGATTGCACCGAGGAGTTTGGGGTAGTACGAAAGCCCATGACGGTGATAGGCATCGGCCCACGCCCAGTCGAAGACGTATTCTCCGTAGGAATGCGACTTGGCGTAGAGCGGCATGGCACCCACGAGCGACGCGCCCTGCCACAGCGTGAGATAGCAAGGCGACCAACCCGTGCCCTCGCAGGCACAGCCCGTTTCATGGAGCGCATGGAGAAATTCGTGGCGCAAGAAGGGATGCCCCGGGGCAAGCGCATTCCATGCTCGCGGCTCGATGCCCCGGAGCGTATCGATAACTTTGACCGAGGGCGTGTCTTCCTTCAATCGACCGGTCCTGAGGTGGCGTTCACGGTTGCCGATTATAGAATCGATTGAACCGTCCTGAGCGCGAGGGCTGATCCGCCGATGGTAAACTTGCCGGATGGCGAGCATCGTCAAGATCGCGATTGCCCAGATCAACTGTGTCGTCGGCGACCTCGCCGGCAACACCGACAAGATTCTCCGATATTGCGACCGCGCTCGCACCGCCGGCGCAGACTTGATCCTTACCCCGGAGCTCGCGCTGTGCGGCTACCCTCCCGAAGATCTTCTGTTACGCGGAGGTTTCTATCGCGACTGCAACGCCGCGCTCGAGCGGCTGGCGCGCGAGGTGCGCGGCATCACTCTCGTCGTCGGGCATCCGCACGAAGATCAGGGGAAACGCCACAACGCCGCATCCGTCGTAAAGGACGGGCGGATCTTGGGCACGTACTACAAGCATGCCCTCCCGAACTACACCGTGTTCGACGAGGAACGCTACTTCGTGCCCGGCGACCTTCCGTGCGTCTTTCAAGAGGGAGAGACCCGCTTCGGCGTAAACATCTGCGAAGACACGTGGGGGCCGCAGGGGCCGCTCACGACCCGGCCGGATGCCGTCAGTATCGGAATCAACATCTGCGCGGATGCCTGGGGAGCGAAGGCGCCGCAGGCGGCCCGCGAGGCGGGCGCGCAGGTCCTGCTCGTGCTGAACGCCTCGCCGTANTGATGCGCGAACGCGTGACCGAGACGGGTATGGCGCTTGTTTACGCCAACATGGTGGGGGGGCAGGACGAGCTGGTGTTCGACGGCGCCTCGTTCGCGCTCGACCGGCGAGGGGAGGTGGTGTGTCAGCTCCCGGTTTTCGAGGAGACGCTGGAGTACGTGACGGTGGTCGATGGCGAACCGCAACGAGGCGGGATCGCGGAGCAAGCGTCACTCGAATCCGAGGTTTACAAGGCACTTTGCCTCGGGGTACACGACTACGTCGGGAAGAACGGATTTCCGGGAGCGCTGGTCGGCCTCTCAGGCGGGGTCGACTCGGCGTTGACACTGTGCATCGCTTGCGACGCGCTCGGATCAGAGCGGGTGCGCGCCGTCATGATGCCTTCGCAGTACACCTCCCAAATGAGCCTCGAAGACTCGCGCGAACTCGCCAAAAATCTCGGCGTGCGCTACGACGAGATCCCCATTGGCCCCGTGTTCGACGCTTTTCTAGCCTCGTTGGCAAAGGAGTTTGCGCGCCTTCCCGTGAACGCAACAGAGGAGAATCTTCAGGCACGAATCCGCGGGACTTTGCTGATGGCCTTGTCGAACAAATTCGGGGCGATCGTTCTGACCACCGGCAACAAATCGGAGATGGCGGTGGGCTACGCAACCCTCTACGGGGACATGGCCGGCGGTTTTGCAGTGATCAAGGACATCCTCAAGACGCTCGTATACCGCTTATGCCGGCATCGGAACGGCATGGAGCGCGTTATTCCGGAACGCGTGCTGACCCGCGCGCCTTCCGCCGAGCTCAAGGCCAACCAAACCGACCAAGACAATCTTCCCCCCTATGATGTTTTGGATGCCATCGTTTCGGCTTACATGGAAAACGACTTGAGCCCGGCCGAAATGGTGGCGCGCGGCTTCAGGACCGAAGACGTGAGGCGTGTTGTCGAGATGATCCACCGCAGCGAGTACAAGCGCCGCCAGGCGCCGATCGGCATCCGGATCACCCACCGCGGTTTCGGCAAGGATTGGCGCTATCCGATCACATCGCGCTACCGCGAGTCGTACGAATAGCCGGTCATGGCGCAGGCCTGATCTGGCAAGTTTCGACGCCCGTTTGTTATACTGACAAGCGGAAGTCAACGCGGGAGAATGGCCATGAAGAAAATCGAAGCCGTGGTGAAACCTTTCAAGCTCGACGAAGTTCGCGAGGCCCTTGCTGAAGTCGGCGCCACCGGATTGACCGTGACGGAGGTGAAAGGCTTCGGTCGCCAGAAGGGCCACACGGAACTCTACCGCGGCGCCGAATATGTCGTGGACTTCCTGCCGAAGGTCAAGATCGAGGTCGTGGTGACGGAAAGGATGCTCGAGGGCGCGATCGAGGCTATCGTCAAGGCGGACTGTGGAGCAGGTGGTGCGTATCCGGACGGGTGAAACCAACGAGGCGGCCGTCTAGCGGCGGCATCGGGGATCAAGGGGTTAAGGGATCCAGGGAGAAAAAGCGCGCGACTTGCCGCAATCCTAGGCTTTCAGCAGCACCAGCAGCGCACCGCTTCCACCCTGATTTTTCGGGGCCTCGCAGAAGGCGAGGACGTCGTCGCGCTGCGCCAGCCACTGCTGTGTTTTTCCCTTCAACACCGGCTCCCGTCCAGGCGAGCGCAAACCCTTTCCATGGACCACGCGAACGCAGCGCAGCCCGCGCTTGAGGCACCCGCCGAGAAACTCCGCCAGCAACGACCGGGCCTCCTGCCGGTTCAGCCCGTGCAAATCGACGAAGTCCTGTACGACCCAATGCCCTCGCCTCAGCTTGCGCAGCACATCGCGGGCGAGGCCGGTTCGCAGGTAGGAGGGCTCCTCCCCGGTCTCCATCGATTGATCCCAGGAAAGGGCGCCGGCCAGACTCTCGACGAGCGCGTCATGCGCGTCGAGCAACGACTGAATCGGCACGGGCGGCGGCGACTCGGTCTTCGACCCCACCCGGGCTGACGATTCGAGGGGCGTTGCATCGCGCACCGCGTCGCGAAACAGGGCGGCTTCGTCTTCCGGTAGCCCGTGACTCGTGCGTTTGCGCATGATCTCGTCCTCGGCGTCCCAGGCCTGTTGCCGAACTCAGCGTAGACCGTCGAGATACTTTTCTGCATCAATCGCTGCGATGCAACCGCTGCCCGCGCTGGTGACCGCCTGCCGGTACACGTGGTCCTGTACGTCCCCCGCGGCGAACACTCCCTGCACGCTGGTTGCGCTGGCGTTACCCTCGCTCCCGCCGCGGGTGACGATGTATCCGCCTTTCATCTCGACCTGTCCTTCGAAAATTCCGGTATTCGGGGTGTGGCCCACGGCGATAAACAGCCCCTGTAGATCGATCTGCTGCGTGGCGCCGGTCTGGATGTCCTTGATGCGGACGCCAGCGACTCCCTTGGCATCGCCGAGGACTTCGTCCAAAACGTGGTTCCAGCGCATCGTGACGTTGCTTCGGTCGAAGAGCTTCTTCTGAAGAATCTTCTCAGCCCTGAATTTGTCTCGCCGGTGGATCACGGTGACGTGACGCGTAATATTGGAAAGGTAGAGCGCTTCCTCCACTGCGGTGTTCCCGCCGCCGACGACGGCGACGTCCTGACCCTTGTAGAAGAATCCGTCGCAGGTCGCACAGGCGGAGACCCCTTTTCCCATGAACTTTCTCTCCGATTCGAGCCCGAGATAGCGGGCAGAGGCGCCGGTGGCGATAATGAGCGCATCGCAAGTGTATTCACCCGCGTCGCCCTGGAGCCGAAGGGGACGTTCTTGGAAGCTCGCAGTGTGGATATGATCGAACACGACTTCAGTTTCGAAGCGCTCGGCGTGCTTCTGAAAACGCTCCATCAGCTCCGGACCCTGCACTCCCTTGACGTCAGCCGGCCAGTTATCCACGTCGGTCGTCGTCATGAGCTGTCCGCCGGGAGCGAGGCCCGTAATGACAACGGGTTTCAGGTTTGCCCGCGCGGCGTAGACGGCGGCAGTGTAGCCCGCCGGGCCGGATCCCAGTATCAACAACCGAGAATGTCTGGTTTTTTTCGACATGAAGGAATGGTGGGGACGAAGATGCGCGAATTCAATTCAATCGCCGTGCGGTTCCAAATTATAACCCGGTTGAATCGCCGCTCTGCCTGACGCGGCCCCCTGAGGATCGCGATTTCGACCGGACCCGCGGCGTGAAACGGTCCTCGCGAGTCTGTTAAGATATGCCGGTAAAACCAGGTTTCCTGGGAGGATAGACCAGATGACGGCTCCAGCTAGCGTATCGATGCTGCTTCTGCGCAACGTCCCGCTGTTTTCGACGTTGCCCGAGCATCAGCTGGCGCTGCTCACCAGTGCAGTGAGCCGCAAGAGCTTTCCCCGCGCGACCATCATCATTGCCGCTGGCGACATAACGGAGTCGCTTTACGTGGTGATATCGGGCCGGCTCAAGGTCATGATGAGCGATGACGAGGGACGCGAAGTGATCCTCGCGATCCTGGGACCGAACGAGTTTTTCGGAGAGATGGGTCTAATCGATGATCATCCGCGCTCGGCGAGCGTGGTGGCCCTCGAGGCTTGCGAGGTGCTGAGTCTCTCGAAGCGCGATTTCAAGAGATGCCTTGCCGAAAACTTCGAGATGGCCATGACGGTCATGCGAGGACTGGTCAAACGGCTTCGAGAAGCCGATCAAAAGATCGGCAGCCTCGCCCTGATGGACGTGTACGGCAGAGTGGCGCGCTTGCTGCTCGAAATGGCGGAAACCGTGAACGGCCAAAAAATGGTCACAAGAAAACTCGCCAAGCAGGACATCGCCAAGATGATCGGAGCCTCGCGCGAGATGGTCAGCCGGGTGATGAAGGACCTCCAGTCGGGCGGCTACATCGAGGTGCGCCCCGGTTCGATCTTCCTGCACGAGACCATACTCACGATCGATTGAGGGGCCGGTCCGGGAGGCGCCGGCTCGGCGACGCAGTGACTGGCCGTCGCAGTGTCGATTCCCCGCAGTGCTCTGAGATTCCAGCGCTGGCGGCCGCAGCGAGGGATTCCTCATCTGCTAGAATTCCCGCATCGATCAGGGACCGTTGCGCGGCGGACAGCAGCTAGCGGTTTGACTCAATCAGAGCCTCTTTGAAACGGAACCAAGCACCCCTTCCCGGCAAGGTCGCCGCGCTGCTGCGCGAGTCGAGGCTGTTCGTCCTAGTCGCAGGCGCCCTCTATCTTTCCCTGGTCCTCACCACTTTCAACCGGGCAGACCCCGGGTGGTCCCACAGCGTGGCGGCGGGCGAGATCCGCAACCTCGGTGGGAGGGTGGGGGCCTGGCTGGCGGATATGCTCTTGTATCTGTTCGGCGTTTCAGCCTGGTGGTGGGTCGTGTTCCTCGTGGTGACCGCGACTTGGACCCTGCGGCGCCTGGAGGGCAGCGCGATCGGCGACCGGCGGTCATCCTTCATTGCACTCGCCGGCTTTTGCGTCCTGCTGGCCGGCTCGAGCGGAGTCGAAGCCTTGCGCCTTCACTCGCTGAAGGTCGCGCTCCCACACGCCCCCGGGGGCTTGGTCGGTGACGTCGTGGCGAGGGTGCTGCAGTCGGGGTTCGGCTTCACGGGCGCCACACTGATCCTGCTTGCGCTTTGCGCGATGACTCTGTCTCTATTCATGGGCATTTCCTGGCTGGCTGTGATGGAAAAGCTGGGAGGAGGGCTCGAGAGCGCGTACCTCTGGTGCCTGGAGAAATGGCAGGGGTGGCAGGATCGCAAGGCCGGAGCCATTGCCGCGGAGAAGCGCGAGGCGGCAGTGGGTGAAAAGCGCGAGCTGTTGATCGACGAACACGCGCCGATCCGGATAGAGCCCCCCGTGGTCGAGATTCCAAAATCCGCTAGAGTCCAGAGGGAAAGGCAGGAGCCGCTCTTCCGTGAACTGCCCGATACGCCGCTGCCCCCGATCAAGCTCCTCGATGAGGCTGCGAGTGACATCGAAGTCTTGTCAGCCGAGACCCTGGAATACACCTCGCGTCTGATCGAGAAGAAACTCGCCGATTTCGGGGTTCAGGTCAAAGTGCTCGCCGCTTACCCGGGGCCCGTGATTACTCGCTACGAGGTGGAGCCCGCCGTCGGCGTGAAAGGCAGCCAGGTCGTCAACTTGGTGAAGGACCTCGCGCGCGCGTTGTCCGTCTATAGCATCCGCGTGGTCGAGACTATCCCAGGCAAGTCCTGCATGGGCCTGGAGATCCCCAACCCGCATCGCCAGATCGTGCGGCTCTCCGAGATCATCAGCTCGCGGGCTTACCATGAGCTGCACGCGCCGCTCACGCTCGCGCTCGGCAAGGACATAGCCGGCAACCCGGTGGTGGCTGATCTCGCCAAGATGCCGCACGTGCTCGTCGCAGGCACTACCGGGTCGGGGAAATCGGTCGCCCTCAATGCGATGATTCTTTCGATTCTGTACAAGACCGAGCCGCGCGAGGTACGGCTCATCTTGGTCGACCCGAAGATGCTCGAGCTCTCCGCTTACCAGGATATCCCGCATCTGCTCACGCCCGTGGTCACCGATATGCGGCAGGCCGCAAACGCTCTTGCCTGGTGCATGGGCGAAGTCGAACGCCGCTATCGGCTCATGACCTGGATTGGAGTACGGAATCTGTCCGGCTATAACCACAAGGTCGCCGACGGCGAAAAGTCGGGCAACCCGCTCAAGGACCCCGACACGCTCGACTCGGCTGAGCCGCAGCCGCTGGAGAAGCTTCCCTACATCGTCGTCATCATCGATGAGCTAGCCGATCTGATGATGGTTTCGGGCAGGAAGGTGGAGGAACTGATCGCACGCCTGACGCAAAAAGCGCGTGCCGGGGGCGTGCACCTGATCCTCGCCACGCAACGTCCGTCCGTGGACGTGATTACCGGGCTTATCAAGGCCAACATTCCAACGCGCATCGCCTTCCAGGTCTCGAGCAAAGTGGATTCGCGCACCATCCTCGACCAGCAGGGCGCAGAGTCGCTGATCGGGCAGGGCGACATGCTCTATTTGCCGCCCGGCAGCGGAATGTCCCAGCGCGTGCACGGTGCTTACGTCGCCGACCAGGAAGTGCACAAAGTCGTCGCTTATCTCAAATCGCTCGGACGCCCCGAATACGTGGAAGGTCTGCTCGAGGGCGAGGAAACCGACGCCGGCGCCGAACCGGGCGCGGGCGAACAGGGTGGAGAGGCCGATCCCCTTTACGATCAGGCAGTGGAGATCGTGATGCGCACGCGGCGCGCATCGATCTCGCTCGTTCAACGCCATTTGCGGATCGGCTACAACCGCGCGGCGCGTCTGATCGAGCAGATGGAGCAGGCGGGGCTCGTATCCTCCATGCAATCGAACGGCAATCGCGAGGTGCTGGTGCCCGCGAAAGTGGAATAGCTGCTCCGATGGCCGTGCGTTCCGGGTTCGTGGCTGTTTTCCTGGGGGCGCTTGTCGCGCTCGCGGCGTCGGGCGCTGGGGCATCGAGCCTGGAGCGCTTCGCGGAGTTTATTACCGAGACCCTCACCGCAAGGGGAGAATTCGAGCAGAAAATCTTCGATCGCAACCTCAAGCTGCTGCAAGAGTCACGCGGGGCGCTCGCGTTTTCGCGGCCTGGGAAATTTCGCTGGAACTACGTGAAGCCCTATGCCCAGCTCATCGTCGGCGACGGCTCCAGGGTTTGGATCTATGACGAAGATCTGAAGCAGGTCACGGTGAGGAAACTCGACCAGGCGCTCGGTTCCACGCCGGCTGCGCTGCTCGCGGGAAATAACGAGGCCATGCGGGCATTCACGCTCTCGGACAAGGGCGCAAGGGACGGCCTCGAATGGCTCGAAGCGCTGCCTCGGGACAAGGAAGGCAATTTCGAGAAGATACGCATGGGCTTCGGTTCTTCCGGTCCCGAAGTCATGGAACTCGTCGACAGTTTCGGACAGACCACGGTGCTCAGGCTCGAGTCGCTTGAGCGCAACCCCGAGTTGGATCCTGGACTCTTCCGATTCTCTCCCCCCAGGGGTGCTGACGTGATCGGCGACGTGCAGTAGCACGCCTTCGCTTGGCAAGCGAATGACCGATCTGTTCCCCGCTCCTGCGCCGGTGCCGCCGATGGCGGAAGCCCTGCGGCCCAGGTCGCTCGACGAATTCGTGGGGCAGCAACACCTGCTCGGGCCGGGCAAGCCCCTGCGTCTTGCCTTCGACTCGGGCAAGCCGCATTCGATGATCCTGTGGGGGCCCCCCGGAGTCGGCAAGACGACCCTCGCACGCCTGATGGCCGACGCATTCGACGCTCAGTTCATCGCACTCTCCGCCGTATTCTCCGGAGTAAAGGACATCAAGGACGCCGTGCGGCGGGCCGAGGAGGCGCTTGCGACATCCGGAAAGCGCACCATCCTCTTTGTCGATGAAGTGCACCGCTTCAACAAGGCGCAGCAGGACGCGTTCCTGCCTTTCGTCGAGCGCGGGCTGCTCACTTTCGTGGGCGCGACGACCGAGAACCCTTCTTTCGAAGTGATCGGGGCGCTGCTTTCGCGCACCTCGGTGTACGTGCTCAAGAGTCTTTCAGAAGCCGAGCTCGGAGAGCTGTTCGACCGCGCCGCGCGGGAAGTGCTCTCGGGGCTCGCGTTCGACGCGCGCGCGCGCGACCGGGTGATCGGACTCGCCGATGGTGACGCGCGCCGCCTGCTCAATCTGCTCGAATTGATACAGACGGCCGCGGCGCCGGCCGGGGCGAGCAAGATCGATGGCGAGTGGGTGCAGAACGCGGTCGCGCGCAACCTGCGCCGCTTCGACAAGGGCGGTGACGCTTTCTACGACCAGATTTCTGCCCTGCATAAATCGGTGCGCGGCTCGAACCCCGACGCGTCTCTGTACTGGCTCGCGCGCATGCTCGACGGGGGCGCCGATCCCCTCTACATCGGCCGGCGCATGGTCAGGATGGCGGTCGAGGACGTCGGGCTCGCCGATCCGCGCGCGCTGCGCGT
>VBDE01000139.1 GCA_005883665.1 Betaproteobacteria bacterium | reverse complement strand
CTATTCGATGGGGACCGGCTTGGCGACGACCAGGCGCCGCATGATCTGCTGCACCATGTCCCTCTGCATGTCCCGGAAGAGCAGCGCTTCCTCGGCCTCCTTCGCAAGCACCTGCGCGTCGCTAAAGGCCATGTCGCGCGTGAGGAGGATTTCGCTCGTCGGCAGATAGACCTGCGCACCCTTCGCGTCGGTGACGCGGAATCCGACGCGGTAGCGCAACTGGTATTCGCTTACCCGGCCCGCGGCGCTGAAGGAAAGAATGACCTTCTCGCGCAGCTCCTGGGTGAAGCCGAATACGGCCTGCGCCTCGGCAGGCTTGTCCACGAGGCGCGTCCTGCTCGCCACGGCGACGTTGCGCTTCAGTTCGACCACGAGCGGGTTGTTCCCCGGGATGTGCAGCGTTTCGAACGGCAGCTGTGCCTGGCCGCGCAGATGAAAACCGCAGGCCGCGAGGAGCGCGGCGATCATGCCGGCGAAGGCGGCGCGCGCGGAACGCTCAAACGACCACATTGACGAGCCGTCCGGGAACCACGACGACCTTCTTCACCGCTTGGCCGTTCGTGAAGCGCGTCACCGCGTCGTGAGCGAGGGCGAGCCGCTCGAGCTCTCCGCGCCCGGCGGATTTCGGCGCGCGCATGCGGCCGCGCAACTTGCCGTTGACCTGGAGGACGAGCTCGATTTCGTCTTGCTCTAGAGCCGCTTCGTCGACGACGGGCCAGGGTGCAGTCAGGAGATCGCCGTGTCGAGCGGCGTAACCCAGGTCCTTCCACAGCGCAAAGCTGATGTGCGGCGCAACCGGATAGAGCACGCGCAACAGGATACCCATCGCTTCCGACGCTGCTTGCGAGACGGCATTCACGCTTACGTCTCCCGGCCCTCCGGAAAAATCTTCGAGCAGATTGAGCATCTTCATGCAAGCGGAAACGACGGTGTTGTATTGCATTCGATCATAGTCATACGACGCTTGCTTCAATGCAAGATGCACTCCTCTGCGAAATTCGCGTATCGCAAGCGTCTGTGAGGACCAATCCCTAACCGGGATGAATGGGCGAGTCGAGGAGCGATCTGCCGCGGCTTTTCCGCGCCCCGCAGCGAACAACCAAAGCCTACGGAGAAACCGGCTGGCACCTTCAACGCCCGAATCGGACCACTCCAGCGATTGTTCGGGCGGGGATGCGAACATGACGAACATGCGCGCCGTATCCGCGCCGTACTTCTCGATCAAATCCTGCGGATCGACGCCGTTGTTCTTCGACTTCGACATGGTGCCGATGCCGTCGGACTCCACGGGCTTGCCGTCGGAACGCAATACGGCGCCGATGCGCTGGCCCTTGTCGTCGTGCCTGATCTCGACGTCGGCGGGGTTGTAGTATGTGATGCGGCCGCCCGCTTCGCTGCGGTAGAAGATTTCGTTCAGCACCATCCCTTGAGTGAGCAGACGCATGAACGGTTCGTCCACGCCCGGAACGAGCCCGAGATCGCGCATCACCTTGGTCCAGAAGCGCGAGTAGAGCAAGTGCAGGATGGCGTGCTCGATGCCGCCGATGTACTGGTCGACCGCCATCCAGTACTTCGCGCGCTCGTCCACCATGCTTTTCTCCTGGTCCGGGCAGGCGAAGCGCATGAAGTACCAGGACGAGTCGACGAAAGTGTCCATGGTGTCGGTTTCGCGCTTCGCCGCTTTGCGGCATTTCGGACACCTGCAATTCACGAACGACGGCGTTTTGGCGAGCGGATTGCCGGTGCCGTCGGGGACGAGGTTTTCCGGCAGGACGACCGGGAGCTCGTCGTCGGGAACCGGAACGTCGCCGCAACCGTCGCAGTGGACGATCGGGATCGGCGTGCCCCAGTAGCGCTGGCGCGAGATGCCCCAGTCGCGAAGGCGCCAGGTCACCTGCTTGTCGCCGAGGCCTTTCGCCTTGAGGTCGGCGGCGATGGCGTCCACCGCCGCCTGGTAGTCGAGCCCGTCGTACTTGCCCGAGTTGACGCAGCGCCCGTAGTCCGCGTACCAGGGCTGCCAGGCGTCAGTCGAGTACGGTTTGCCCGCGACGTCGATCACGCGCTTGATCGGCAGGCCGTATTTCTTCGCGAACGCGAAATCGCGCTCGTCGTGTCCGGGCACGCCCATTACCGCGCCCTCGCCGTAGGCCATGAGCACGTAGTTGCCGACCCAGACTTCGATTTTTTTGCCGCTGACCGGATGCGTGACGAAGAGGCCCGTGGGCAAGCCCTTCTTGTCGAGCTGGGCGAGGTCGGCCTCCATCACCGGGCCGCGCTTGCACTCATCCACGAAGGCGGCGAGCTTCTTGTCCGACCTGGCCGCGTACGCGGCGAGCGGATGCTCCGCGGCCACCGCGCAGAAGGTGGCGCCCATCAGCGTGTCGGCGCGCGTGGTGAAGACGCGCAGGATTTTCTTCTCGCCGGCGATCTCGTAGGGAAAGCCGATGTTGACGCCATGGCTCTTGCCGATCCAGTTGGCCTGCATCGTCTTCACGCGCTCGGGCCAGCCGGTGAGCCGATCGAGCGCGGCGAGCAGTTCCTCGGCGTAAGCGGTGATCCGCATGTAGTACATCGGGATTTCGCGCTTCTCGACGAGCGCCCCGGTGCGCCAGCCGCGGCCGTCGATCACCTGCTCGTTGGCGAGCACCGTCCGGTCGACCGGGTCCCAGTTCACCGTGCCGGTCTTCTTGTAGACCAGGCCGCGCTCGAGCATGCGCAGGAACAGCCACTGGTTCCAGCGGTAGTAGCCGGGCGAGCAGGTGGCGAGCTCGCGCTCCCAGTCGATTGCGAAGCCGAGCGAGCGCAGCTGGCGCTTCATGGCGGCGATGTTGTCGTAGGTCCACTTCGCCGGTGGCACGCCGTTCGCCATCGCGGCGTTTTCGGCGGGCAGACCGAAAGCGTCCCAGCCCATCGGTTGAAGCACGTTGAAGCCCCGCATCCGATGGAAGCGGGTCATCACGTCGCCGATGGTATAGTTGCGCACGTGCCCCATATGCAGCTTGCCCGAAGGGTAGGGGAACATCGAGAGACAGTAGAACTTCGGGCGACCGCCTTTTTCGGACGGCTCCTCGGTTGCGCGGAACGCGAAGGTAGCGTCCCAGTGCTCCTGCGCTTCGCGCTCGACGATTTCGGGGTGGTACTGGGGCTGCATGAGCGGGTTCTGGAAAAGCATGGATTATAGCCGCGCGGGTCGGCGGCGCGCCGCGACGCCGAAGGTCGCTCTCGGAGCGTGCGGTAAAATCGCGCATTCGCGAACGCCCGCATGCTCAATCTACTCGAAAACCTCAATCCCGAGCAGCTCGCCGCGGTCACCCTTCCCGATCAATCGGCGCTGATCCTCGCCGGCGCGGGCTCGGGGAAGACGCGCGTTCTCACCACCCGCATCGCCTGGCTGATCCAGACCGGGAATGTGAGCCCGAACGGCGTTCTCGCCGTTACCTTCACCAACAAGGCGGCACGCGAGATGCTCACGCGCATCTCGGCGATGCTGCCGATCAGCACCCGCGGCATGTGGGTCGGCACCTTTCACGGCCTGTGCAACCGCTTGCTGCGCGCGCACTACCGCGACGCCGGCCTGCCGCAGCTCTTTCAGATCCTGGATTCCCAGGACCAGCACGCCGCGGTGAAGCGAGTGTTGAAGGCGCTCAGCGTCGACGAGGACAGATTCCCGGCGCGGGAAGCGCAGTATTTCATCAACGCGGAGAAAGAAGAGGGCAGGCGCGCCCGCGACGTCGAGATCGGGGACGAAATCGCCCGCCGTTACGCCGAGATCTACGCCGCCTACGACGAGCAATGCCAGCGCGAGGGCGTGGTGGACTTCGCGGAGCTGCTGCTGCGCACCTTCGAGCTCCTTTCCAGGAACGAGGTCCTCCGCGAGCATTACCGGAACCGCTTCCGGCACATCCTGGTGGACGAATTCCAGGACACCAATCGCCTCCAGTACCGCTGGCTGAAGCTGCTCGCCGGACCGAAAAACATCATGTTTGCTGTCGGCGATGACGATCAATCCATTTACCGGTTTCGCGGGGCGCACGTCGGCAACATGGCCGAATTCGAGCGCGATTTCCGCGTCGAGAACGTGATCCGCCTCGAGCAGAACTACCGCTCGCACGCGCACATCCTCGCAGCGGCCAACGCGCTCATCGCCCACAACAAGAAGCGCCTCGGCAAGAACCTGTGGACCTCCGCCGGGCAAGGCGAGCCGGTGCGCATCTACGAGGCGCAAAGCGACGGCTACGAGGCGAGCTGGCTCGCCGAAGAAGTGCAGGCGCTGAAACGCGGCGGGCTGCGTCTTGCCGATATCGGGGTGCTCTACCGCTCGAACGCGCAGTCGCGCATCATCGAGCACGCGCTTTTTTCGAACGGCATTCCATACCGCGTGTACGGGGGCCTGCGCTTTTTCGAGCGCATGGAAATCAAGCACGCGCTCGCGTATCTGCGGCTCGTGGCCAACCCGGACGACGACGGGGCTTTCCTGCGGGTGGCCAATTTCCCGGCGCGCGGGATCGGCGCGCGCTCGCTCGAGGCCCTGCAGGATGCGGCGAAAGCCGGCGATGCGAGTCTTTACAAGGCGGCCTCGGGGCTTTCGGGAAAAAGCGGCGCGGCGCTCGCCGCGTTCCTGCGCCTCATCGAATCGCTCAAGGCGGAAACGCAGGGGCTGCTTTTGCCCGAGACGGTCGAGGTGATGCTCGAAAGAAGCGGGCTCGTCGCATATTACAAGGGCGAAAGAGACGGCGCCGACCGGGTCGAGAATTTGAGCGAGCTCGTGAACGCGGCGTCCGCGTTCGTGAACGAGGGAGAAGAGCACGATCTTCCGGGGTTTCTCGCGCACGCCGCGCTCGAGTCGGGCGAGAACCAGGCGGCCGAAGGCGCGGACGCGTTGCAGCTGATGACGGTGCACTCGGCAAAGGGCCTGGAGTTTCACGCGGTGTTCATCACCGGGCTTGAAGAAGGGCTTTTTCCGCACGAGCAGAGCGTTCTGGAAGACGACGGCCTGGAAGAAGAACGCAGACTCATGTACGTCGCGATCACCCGGGCGCGGACGCGGCTCTACCTCTCCTTCGCCCAGACGCGCATGCTGCACGGCCAGACCCGCTACAACGTCGCCTCGCGCTTCCTCGACGAACTCCCGGAGGAGGCCGTGAAGCGTCTCACGCCGCGGCCGGGGCATGCCAAATTCGACGACGTGGCGTGGGCGCCGGCAAAGAGCTACAAAACCAAAACGCCTGGCCATGGGTTTCGCATCGGGCAGTCGGTGCTGCACCCGAAGTTCGGCCAGGGCGTGATCGTCAACGCGGAAGGATCCGGCACCGACGCGCGCCTGCAGATCAACTTCGGCAAGCAGGGGATGAAATGGCTCGCGCTGGAATACGCGAAGCTGACCGCAGCGTAGCCCGGCTTGAGCCAGGACTGCTTCTTCAGGGTTTGTCGAACAACCGCAACTGGCTCGCCCCGACGAGCACGGCCTGCTCCACGGCGCGCTTGGCTTCGTCGAGCGTGGCGGCTTCGCCGGAATGATTGCCCGCCCGCCAGCGGTAGATCCCGTCCCATTCCTTCTTCGGGCCGAGCTTGACCTGCCCGAGCCGCTCTTTTCCGAGCCAGTATCCGTGCGCGAGATAGCCGCGCTCCCAGAACGCCTGTTTCGCCTTTTTCGCGGGCTTCGGCATCCGCTCCTCCCGAGCCGGCATTTTACCCAGGGCCGGGGCGTTCGTGTAGAGTATCGCCCACCCCTAAAAAGGGGGTGGCTGTTGACCCCCCATTTAGGGGTAAGAAAAACGAGATGAAAAACGACTATCTGGAGCGGATTCTCCGGGCGCGCGTGTACGACGTCGCGGTGGAGACGCCCCTGGAAGTCGCGCCCAATCTCTCGGCGCGGCTCGGCAACCGGGTGCTTTTGAAGCGCGAGGATATGCAGCCGGTGTTCTCCTTCAAGTGCCGCGGCGCCTACAACATGATGGCGAATCTGTCCGCGGCGGCGCTTGCCCGCGGAGTCATCGCTTCATCGGCCGGCAATCACGCTCAAGGCGTGGCGCTTGCCGCCCAGAAGCTCGGCTGCGCGGCGGTGATCGTCATGCCGTCCACCACCCCCAAGATCAAGGTCGACGCGGTCAAGGCTCGCGGAGCGGAAGTGCACTTGCACGGCGATACCTACGACGAAGCGCACGTCGAGGCGAGACGCCTGGGAAAAGCACGCAAGCTCGGTTTTGTTCACCCCTACGAGGATCC
>VBDE01000138.1:6725-7155 GCA_005883665.1 Betaproteobacteria bacterium | reverse complement strand
GTTGGCCGTGGCGCGCTGTGCGGCCACGATCGCCGCGCCGATCTCGCCGTGGTAAAGCACGTCCGGCCCCTTCGCCGCGATGAGGCGCAGCGTCTTCGCGAGATCCGGCTGCTTGAGGATCTGGCCCTGCTGAAGCGGCACGCCGCCGGGGCGGAAGACAGCCGCGGTCTCGGCGTAGAAGCTCGTGCGCGACGAAGTCGCGTCGCCGGCGAGCACGAAGTTCACCGGGAAGCCGTTCTCGGCGAGCTCGATCGCGGGCTGGATCACTTCCGCAAGCCGCATGCGCCCAAAGCGCTGCACGGCGGTGGCGACCACCTTCAACGTGCCGGGGACGCCCACTGCCTGGCCGCTGGTGGAGGCGGGCGTGAACCCCTGGTTGCTGCCGTCGGGATTGGTGAACAACGTGGTATCGGCGCTCGCCGGCGCCCTT
>VBDE01000138.1:0-6680 GCA_005883665.1 Betaproteobacteria bacterium | reverse complement strand
ACCACGTTGAGCGCGAACTGGATCGCCGCGGCTGCGTCGATGGCGTTGCCGCCGCTGCGTAACATCCTTGCGCCCGCCTCTGCGGCGAGCGGGTGCGATACCGCCACCACTCCGCCGCGGAAGCCCGGGCCCGGCGGGACCGCGAGTCCGGAGCCCTCGTGCGACGCCCACGCGGGCGCGAACCCCGGTACCGCGAAGCTCAGTGCCAGCAGCAATTTGCGCATGTCAGCTCCTCGTTAAGTCAGTCGTCATCGTGGTCGTGCCCATAATGCTTCAGTCGACGACCAGCCAGGTGCCGAGCGGGTCCTGCTGCTCGTAGCCGGGCTTCGACCAGTCGCAGACGCCGGACGGGAAGGCCGCCTCCAATCGCGCCCACTGTGCGGCCGTGAAGCTCACGGCATAGTCGGACTGCCTGAGCGGCTTGGTCTGGCACTTGACGATGTCGGCCGCGATGTCCGCCCCGGCGACCTCGCGCGGGAAGGAGTTCGACGGATACAGGTCGTGGCATGCCGATGGACCGCGCACCTGGTGCTCGGCGATGAACGACGGAGTGGCATCCTTCGTGTAGCAGCCTTCCTGCAGGTCGGCGGGCTTGTTCTGCACCACCTTGTCGATCCGGCGGATGTGCCGCTTGTCGGCCTTGATGGCGGTGATCCAGCGGTCCATCTTCAGGATCGCACTTTGCAGCAGCGGATTCGAGTTGCTGTAGAGACCGAAGCGGTTGTCGTTCACCCACATCACCTGGTTGTCGCTGCGCCCGTTCGCCTTCTCCAGGCGCTTGCGCATCGAGAACGAGTGATAGCGCACATGAATGTCGCCGCCGGGCAGCGCGTCGTTGTAGTCGCGGAAGTCGATGATCGGCATCTCCGCGAGCCCGCCGCCGCCGTTGGTGAGCCGGCCCGTCTGATAGGCGGCCTTCGCAGCCAGCAGGTCTGCGACGGTGCGCTGCGGTACGATGGTCGCGTCGCGGTCGAATCCGCCGATCTTCTCGTTGAGATCGACGAACTGCTCGGCCGAGATCGTGCCGTCGTTCACCAGCTTCAGGCCGTACTGGATGCCGACGTTGTCGAGCGGCCGGCGCGCAAAACCCGTGGCCGGGTCTTTGCCGTATATGTTTACGGTGTGGTCATACACCGTGCAGCGCACGCCCATCGGTCTGTGCTCTGGGTCGTAGCGCAGCTCGAGAGGAACCGAGGCGCAGCTCGTAGTACCCGGCTTCGGGTCGATGCGATGCGCCCCGATTTCGATGTTGGGCGCGGTGGCGTACTGCAGGAAGCCCGTGACCTGCCGCTTTTGCTCGTCAGTCCAACTCATCGCAGCCTGGCGCGCGGTGAAGTAGTTGTCGAGCAGCCAGGCGTCGGTGATGAAGTTGATGGTGGCGAAGCCGACTTCCGGGAACGAGCAGCCGGGAATGATGCCTTCGAGCAGGCCCGGATAGTTGTCGCCGATCTGGTGCTGCGCATACGAGCCGCCCGAACAGCCCCAGCCCTGCGTATGCGCCGGAACGCCGTAGGCTTCGATGAAGCGTTCCTTCACCATCATCATCGTCTCGGACGCGATGAGGTCGTTGCAGTTGTTGCCGAAGACGTTGAGCGACGAGGACGCGAGCGCGTACCCGTTGGAAAGCATGAAGTTGTCGGTCACGCCGCCCGTGCTGCTGCCTTGCCGGTACCAGCCGCCGATGCAGCCGCCGCCGAAGGTGTAGATCAGGCGCTTGTTCCAGTTTCCGGGCTGAGAACTCCAGCTCGGCGCCGGCTCCTTCAGCAGATCGTGCAGGATCGTGATCTGGTAGATCGCCCGATTGATGGTGCCCGTCTCGATCCGGATGATGTAGGGCACCGTTTTGCCGAGCGTCGTGGTGGTGCTCGCCATGTTCGCCGGATAAGCGGTGGCGTCTGCCGGCCATTGCGCGAACGCGTTGGCAGTGGTGCGATAGATGTAATCCACACGCCGGTTGATGGAGCAATTCGCATCGAGCGCGGCGCCGAGGTTGCCCAATCCCGCCGGCAGGTTGAAGCTCTGTGTCGCGCATGCATAAGGCTGCTCATGCGGCCCGGAGAAGATCGGCCCTTCGATCGGATGGTTGACCAGGGTCGCGTCTGCGTCCCCGTGGTTTCCGTGGCCTCTGCCCTTGCGGTCCGCGTCGACCGTCAATCGGTTCTCCCCCAGCCGCAGACCCGTCACGAGGCCCGTCAGGGTGCGCGTCGCGTGGTTGGCGAGGAACTGCGCCGTGATGACGACCCCGTTCAGCCGGACGGTCACGTCATCCAGCGAGATCTTCCTTTCCTTTTTCTTCACGCGGATCTGGATGAGCGAATCCCCGCCCGCGATCATGTCCGCGCGGCCGGAGAGGACCTCGATCGAGAAATTGCGCGACCCTCTTGACTCATGGCGGTCCTGATCGTTGTCGTCATCGTCGTCGTGCGCGTAGGCCGGGTTCGCCGCCGCGACGAGCGCCAGCCCGCCGAACACCGCCATGGCCGAGAAAAATGCGCATAGCAGGCCGCGCAGCAAGAAATTAGGCTTCATGATTGTTTTCTCCTCAGTCTCGGTCGTGATGCTTGTCATCGTCATGGTCTTCATGATGCTCGTCGCGATGATCGCCGTCGCGCTTGCAGTCGTCCGCGTCCTCGAGGTGCCGGCCCGTCTCGTGCTGGTACTTGACGACGCGGTCCATGCAGGCGTTTGCGCGCGTCTCGATGTTGCCGCCGCAGTGCCAGCGCGCGACAAGACTCGGATCGCCGTCGCCGTTGTGGATCGCGGCCTGCGGATACGGGCACATCGGCCGCGCGCCGAGCGCCGCGTTCTGCGACAGGATCGAGTCGGGCGGCGTGCCGGTCTCGACCCAGCTCACCATCGCGTCGAACAGCGCCTGTGGCTGCGGACCCGCGCCGCCGCCGCAATGCGCGACGCCCGGCGCGAGGAAAAAGCGGAACCAGGTCTGCAGCTTCCTGAATCCGTCGTAGCGCTCCGCCGCCTCCCGGTAGTAGTGCACCGACTGGCGCCACGGGATGAGCTGGTCCGCGCCGCCGTGCCACATCAGGATCTTCGCGCCGCCCTTCTTCGCGCGGTGCAGATCCGTGCTGATGATGTCGCTATAGGGCGCAACCACGCGCGTCGCGAGCTGGGTCTCGTCGTCGAACTGCGAGACCGGCTCCGACGTGAAATCGAAATTCAGGTCGCGGTGCGACCACCAGAAGATGCCGAGGCTGCCGCCGGGGCCGCCGAAAGGCGGCTGGTTGGTCACGCCGGCGTTCGCGCCGCGCCCGAACGGGAACCAGATGCGCAGGCCGTGATCGTTGCGCGGCCCGTCCCAGATCCTGTTCACCGCCTCCGCTTCCTGCGGCGTAAGGCAGTTCGCAGCGGGCGCGCCGGGCTGGCCGCAGATGTTGTTGGTCGCGTCGTAGGTGCACGCGCGCGGATCGCCGAGGATGCCGTCGGTCACGCCGTCCTGCGCGTCGCACGCCGCCACCGCCGCCGCGTTGGCGGCCTGCATCTTCGCGGCGTTGAGCGTAGTCGCGACCGTGGCGCTGCCGGTGAGCTCCTTGTTGACCCAGAACGGCCACACCGTCGCCACCTGCAGCCGCGTATGGAAGCTCGCCGGCGCGCCGGTCAGGAAGCCGTCGAAGTCCTCGCCGAAATTGAGCGCCATCGACAGGCCTTCGCGCCCGCCGGTCGAGCAGCCGTCCCAGTAGTTGCGCGTCGCCGCCGTGCCGTAATAAACCTTGGTCAACGCGAGCGCCCATTTGTATTGCTGGTGGATGCTCTCGACCAGGAAGTCGTCCAGCGTGCCGTAGTTGAGCTCGTGCGTATCCTGGATGACGGCGAAGGCCGGGCTGCCGGTCGGATGGCCCGTGTCGGTATTCGAGCCGACATAGCCAGTGTTGGTCGCCGCGGTGATCGAGCTCAGATTGCCCTGCAGGCCGCCGCCGCCGATGTTGCGCACCTTGCCGTTCCACGCGCCCTGCACGGCGCCGCTCCCGCCATCGAGGGTATTCAGCGGAAACCCGACCACGATGCCGATGCGCTGGTTCTGTCCCACCGCGTAGCCGCTCGCCGGGCCGCCTCGCGCGGAGTAGATGAATTTCGCCTCGCAGCGCGCTGCATTCGGCGGCGTCGACGTCGCCGGGACCAAGGTGGTAAAGGGCACCGGCACTTGCGCCGCCGGCGGCGGCGGCACGAACTGCGAAATGTTCGGCTGCGTCGCGAGGTAGCTGCCGAGAGCGGCGCAGGTCGTTTGCGCAAGCGCCGGCGTTGCGAAAAGGCTGGCGCACAAAGCAATTGCGATGGAACGTCCCATTGCGAAACTCACGTTACCTCCTCGTTTTGAAATGCTTACGAGATTGCTGCAGCGCACCGGACGATGCGACGGGAGTGGGAAGCGAGAGTGGGCCGGAGTGGGAAACATGAGCGCCCTAAAAAAAGTCCTCGTCCGCGCCTTCATGCTGCCACCCCTCCACAGTCAAGACCGCGTTTACTTCTTACTTATTCTGTTTCTGTTGTTGAAATCTAACACCCGGCGATTTACGATACAAGCTGGAAGGACATCGTCGCGGCAGGAAGATGCCGCCCGGCTTCGAGGACTTCAGCAGGTTCCTCAAGAGCTACATCGCGCAATGGGCCGAGCCCTGGTCGCCCAGGTTCGCCTGAGCGCGCTTCGGGATTGCGTGTCGCTCCCAGGTGTTCCGGGCCTTCTTCACTTTGCTCCGCTCCCGCACCAAGTGCGCCACATGCGCCGATAAGCGTCCTCCACATCGCGCGCAAATTGCAACTCGTTCATGAGCTGCGACGCTCGCATCCGTCCGCGCAGGGTTCGGCGAAGCTCCGCGATGGTCTCCCGGTCTTCGGCGCACCTGACCGCGAGCCGGACGTAGTCCTCCGGACTCTCCGCTATCCAGTCGCTCAGGCCGAGCGTCGCAAGGATGCTTGCGGTGCTCCGCGATATCGACCGGGTTCCCGGAACCGTGATCACGGGCACCCCCATCCAGAGCGCATCGCAGGTCGTGGTGCCGCCGCTGTACGGTGTCGTATCCAGCGCCACGTCAACGTCATTGAACGAGCGAAAGTAATCGGCGCTCCCTACACGCGGAAAAGTCGCGATCCGGCCCGCGGCAATTCCCTCCTTCTCGAAATCCCGGATCAGTCCGTCGCGGATCGGGCCTTGCGCCATCCCGGCAAAAACGATTCTGGAATCGGGCAACCGAGTCAGGATCTGGGTCCACAACCTGCGACTCGTCGGCGAGAGCTTCAGGACGTTGCTGAATGATCCGAATGTGATGAAGCCGTTGCGCTCGAGCGGGGGCGCTTCGGAACAATCGATCGAAACGACGGGGCGGTAGCACCATTGGCTGTTCGGAAGCCGGACCAGGGTCTCGGTATGAAACCGATCGGTCATGCCGGGCGGATCCGTGTGTCGGTCGCAAAGACGGTACTGGATCCTCGTCATCCCCGTCGTGCTCAAATATCCCAGCCACGTAACCTGTACTGGCGCCGGCTGCTGCGCAAAAACGGCGAGCCGAAAAAAGCCGCTGTGTCCGGACAGATCGACGAGAATGTCGATCCCGTCGCGGTTGATCGTCTCGGCCAGGCCGGCATCGGACATCGAGGCCGCGTCGCGCCACACGTCCGCATGCGCCTGCACCTGCCGCGTGAAATCGTCCACCGTGTTGCCGGTCCAGTAGCAAAAGATCTCGCAGGCCGACCGGTCGTGCCGTTCGAACAAGGGGATTGTGAAAAACGCGACTGGGTGAAAGTTGAAATCGCCCGATACATAGCCGACGCGAAGACGCCGCCCGGGGTCCCTGGAATTGCCGAACGGTTCGAATCGCAGCGCAATCGCCTGCTCGAGCCGCGCGCCAAAATCCTTGTGCCTGACAAAAAGGGCTTCGCTGGAGATCTCGTCCCAGCAGGTGAGCACGAACAATTCGGTGGATTCGATATCGAGCCTGCCCGGGTCGAGCTTTCGCGCCGCGCCGAGGACTTCCAAGGCTTCGGGGATGCGGGCCTGACCTCTGAGGATATTCCCCAGCATTCCGTACGCAGGCACGAGCCCGGGATCGATCGCGATCGCGCGCCGCAGCGCGGCCTCCGCTTCGGAAAGTCTGCGCAGTTTCCACAGCACGGCTGCGTAGTTGAACAAGACCCCGGCCCAGTCCGGCCGTTGTTTCAGCGCGCTTTCCAGCGCGCTTGCGGCAGCGCTCAGGTCGCCCCGTGATTCGTACAGATTGGACAAGACGACCTGCGCCTCGGGAAACTCCGGCTTGCGACCGAGCGCCGCTCGAATCAGAGGCTCGGCCCGCTCGAGATCCCGGCGCCCGCACAGCACCTTGCCGAGGTTGTAATTGGCGTAAGCATCGCCCGGATCGATCGCAAGAGCCGCTTCATACGATCTGATCGCCGCGTCGATGTCGCCGGCGGCTTCCAGTCCTATGCCGAGATTGAGATGGGCTTTGGCGTAGTCGGGAGCGGCAGCCACGGCCTTGCGGTATTGCTCGCAAGCTTCGCGCAGTTTGCCTGAACTTTCCGCTTTATTGCCTTCGGCAATCAGCGCATCGGCAATGTCATTCGCGCGAGCCACGTGCCGGACGGTCGACTACTTCAGCACCGACTTCAGCAGTTTGCCCATCTCCGCGGGATTCTTCGTGATCTTGATGCCGCATTCCTCCATGACCGCGAGTTTC
>VBDE01000137.1 GCA_005883665.1 Betaproteobacteria bacterium | reverse complement strand
CGCGCGCATGTCCGCCCGATCGGCGAGCCGCGGCAGCGTCAGCATGAGACCCTGCAGCCGATAGAAGAGATCCTCGCGAAACTCGCCGCGTCGGATTTTCTCCTCCAGTTTGCAGTGCGTCGCGCTCACCAGTCGGATGTCGACCTTGATCGGCCCTTCGGCACCCGGCGCGATCACCTCGCGCTCCTCCAACACGTGCAGCAGTCGAGCCTGGAGCGCAGACGGCAAGTCGCCGATCTCGTCCAAGAACAACATGCCGCCGTCGGCCTGTACGATTTTGCCGGGCTGACCTCCGGCGGTTGCGGCGATCCCCCCTGGACGAGACCCGAACAGCTCGTTCTGAATCTCAGCTTCGGGCATCGACGCGCAATTGACTGCGACGAAAGGCTTGTCGGCGCGCTCGCTTGCGGCGTGCAAGGCGCGCGCGAAAAGCTCCTTGCCGGTTCCCGTTTCGCCGAGCAGCAGAATCGGGATGTCGTGTGGTAGGACCCGTTTCGCCGCTTCGATATTGCGGAAGGCTCGCCGCGCAACGCAACGTGCGTCACGCCGGCGCCCCGCCGCTTGGACTCGGGGCCATACGCGACGGCGAAAAAGCGACCGCCGTTACGCGCCTCGTAGATCGGCAGCGGATGAAACGATTGCTTGTGGCTGCGCTGGATCAAAGTAGGCAGCGAGATGTTGAACACGCGTTCGAGCGGCGCATTGACGAGCTCGTGCGCGCTCTTGCAGCCGAGCTGAAAGAGGGCGTTGCGGTCCGCCGCCGTGATCGCGCCGGCAGGGTCGAGCGCGATGATCCCTTCGCTCCACATGCCGACGAGTTCCGGTCGGCTGTGGAAGCGCACGACGAAGGCGTCGCGGAAGCGGTGGAGGAACAAACGGTTTTCGATCATTTGCGCCGACATGTTCACGAGCACGAGGGTGTGTTGTTGGGCGCGATCCGACTCCCCGGAGGCGTCCAGCACCGCGACGAGTTCGCCGCGGGGATCGAAGACCGGTGCGGCGCAACAAGTCAATCCGGTATTGCGGGTGAGGAAGTGCTGCTCGCGGTGGACGATGACGGGCGCCCGCTCGAGCAGGCACGTCCCCATGCCGTTGGTGCCGCGGTGCCGCTCGCTCCAAGCCGCGCCCGGTACGAGTCCGGTGCGCGACGCCGCGCGCTTGAAGCTCGGGTCGCCATAGTAGGAAAGCAAGACGCCATCGCGATCGGTGAGAATGATCGAGTAACCCGAGCCGGCGAGCTGCTGGTAGAGGTTCGCCATTTCGACGTCAGCGAAAGAAACAAGCTCGAGGTTCTGTTCCTTGCGGGCCAGGAGGTCCTGACGCGAAACCACTACGGGATCCGCACCGGAGTCGGGATTCAAGCGGTACTCGTTGAGACAGCGGAGCCAGGAACGCTTCACATACTCAGGCGCGCTTGGGCCCTCGCTGCGCGACCTACCCCGGACGACTGAGTCGATGAGACGAACGCGAGTACCGGTTGGATGGAGCATGACCCTCTCCTTCGTGACTAGCGGGGAGCCTTGCGTCAGGGTGAGTCTGTGGCGTTGCCTCGGGTGGCGGCAATTATGCCACGCGTCTGCACCCGAACGTTTGAGAGCGGTGCAGGCGAAGGGAGGGTTGGGCAGTTGCCCATCTTGCTTGTGGACCGTCCGAGCTACTGTATTCTGGAACGCAGACTGCGCGCGGATGCGACGCAAGCCGGGTCGTGAACCTGCGTGCTAGCATCGAGCCTCGCGTAGATTGCACTTTAGGATCAAGGAGGAGGCATGTCGTCGAGCCACCGAATCGCGCTTGGCGCCGCACTGGCGATGGCGCTCACCGGCATCGCCTTGGCGCAGGGGGGAGGCACCAAAGCTTACCCCACCGTAGACCGAGTGGAGTTCGTCCTTGAGTGCATGCAGAAGAACGGTGGCAAGCAGGAATTCCTCTACAAGTGCGCGTGCCTGATCGACGAGATTGCGCAGACATATACCTACGACGATTTCGTGGAAGCCTCGACTGCAGCCCGCTATCAGAGCCTTGCCGGCGAACGCGGCGGCGTGTTCCGCGATCCGCCGCAGGTGCGAGAAACGGCAAAGCGCTATCTGCAAATCCAGGGCGAGGCGATGAAGCACTGCGGCGTGCCGCGCTAGCCCGAACGCGCACGATTGCGGAGGCGCAGCATCGCCTCTGCGGCGCTACCTCAGCGAACTCCCCCGACTGTTCGCTTTTGGAACAGTAAAGGGCAGTGCGCGCTCTGCGCGGAAAAGCGTCCTCGCGAGAGGTGCATTTTCCCCGGCGCGGGTATAAAGTTTAAGAAGAAGTGCGCAGGATCCTTGTTGTGCGCCGCGTAAGTGTTATGCGGTCCACCAATCAGCATGCAAAGGAGGAAATCCAGATGGCATCAATACGCACCTACAAGTGGGGCGTTCTGCTCGGCCTCGCTGCTCTTCCGGGGCTCGCGCTCGCCAATCAGGAAGTCATCAAGCTCACGCAGGACTCCAAGAACTGGGCGATGCAGGCGGGCAACATGCAGAACCAGCGCTACAGCGCGCTCAAGCAGATCAACAAGGAAAACGTCAAGAACCTGCGCGTCGCCTGGACATTCTCCACCGGCGTATTACGCGGCCACGAAGGCGGCCCGTTGGTGATCGGCGACATGCTGTACGTCCACAGCCCGTTCCCCAACAAGGTGTTCGCCATCAGCCTCGCCGATCAGCAGATCAAGTGGAAGTACGAGCCGAGGCAGGACCCGACGGTGATTCCGGTGATGTGCTGCGACACTGTCAACCGCGGCCTCGCATACGCCGACGGCAAGATTTTCCTGCAGCAGGCCGACACCAATCTCGTCGCGCTCGACGCCAAGACCGGCAAAGAGCTGTGGAAGGTCAAGAACGGTGATCCCAAGGCCGGCGGAACCAACACCAACGCGCCCCATGTCTTCAAGGACAAGGTGATCACCGGTATTTCGGGCGGCGAGTTCGGCGTGCGCGGTTTCGTCGCCGCCTATGACATCAAGACCGGCAAGCAGGTCTGGAAGGCTTTCAGCACCGGGCCCGACGCCGAGATGCTCATGGATCCCGACAAAACCATGACCTGGACCGACGGCAAGATGGCGCCGGTCGGCAGGGACTCGTCGCTGAAGACCTGGCAGGGCGATCAGTGGAAGATCGGCGGCGGCACGACCTGGGGCTGGTACAGCTACGACCCGAAGCTCAACCTGATGTATTACGGCTCGGGCAACCCCAGCACCTGGAACCCGGTGCAGCGCCCCGGCGACAACAAGTGGTCGATGACGATCTGGGCGCGTGACGTCGACACCGGTCAGGCAAAGTGGGTGTACCAGATGACGCCGCACGACGAGTGGGATTTCGACGGCGTGAACGAGATGATCCTGGCCGACGGTGTCAACGTGAAGGGAAAACCGCGCAACGTCTTAGTGCATTTCGACCGCAACGGCTTTGGCTACACGCTGGATCGCGCCACGGGCCAGTTGCTGGTCGCCGAGAAGTACGATCCAAAGGTGAACTGGGCGACGCACGTCGACATGAAGACCGGCCGCCCGCAGGTCGTCGCCAAGTACAGCACGCAGGCGCAAGGCGCGGACGTGAACACCAAGCAGATCTGCCCAGCGGCGCTCGGCACCAAGGACCAGCAGCCGGCTGCATACAATCCGGCGAACAAGATGTTCTACGTGCCGACCAATCACGTGTGCATGGACTACGAGCCGTTCAAGGTCGAGTACACGGCCGGTCAGCCCTACGTGGGCGCGACGCTGTCGATGTTTCCGGCGCCGGGCAGTCACGGCGGCATGGGCAACTTCATCATGTGGGATGCGGGTACCGGCAAGATCGTGAAGTCGAAGGCCGAGAAATTCTCCGTGTGGAGCGGCGCGCTCGTCACCGCCGGCGGCATCGCCTGCTACGGGACGCTCGAGGGCTACGTGAAGTGCGTCGATGCCAACAACATCAGCAAGGAGTTGTACAAGTTCAAGACGCCCTCCGGCATCATCGGCAACCTGAACACCTGGCAGTACAAGGGCAAGCAGTACATCGGTGTGCTCTCGGGTATCGGCGGTTGGGCCGGCATCGGTCTTGCCGCGGGCCTCGAGAAGGATACCGACGGCTTGGGCGCGGTGGGTGGCTACAAGGAGCTGAAGAACTACACCGAGCTCGGCGGCGTCCTCACTGTCTTCGCTTTGCCGTAAGACTCATAGCATCGAGCGTCAAGAGGCTGACATCCTTCGGGGTGTCAGCCTTTTTAATCTCATCGGGATCGCCGAGCATGAAAGACACGCAATTCATCGCCGGGATCGCATTCGCGCTCGCCGCGCTTGCACCGGGCTACGCCGTCGCGGCCGACGACACGCCCTACAAGGTCGCCGACGGCAGCAAGGTCGACAAGATGACGCTCGAGGGCTGGCGCACCTGGCGTGCGCTCGCTTGCGAGCGCTGTCATGGCGCGCGGCAGGAAGGCCTGGTCGGGCCGCCTCTGGTCGAGAGCCTGAAGCGGCTCTCCAAAGAGGAGTTCAAGCAAACGATGATGAAGGGACGCCCGGAGAAGGGCATGCCCAACTTCGACGGAAGCAAAATGGTCACGGAAAACCTCGACGGCCTCTACGCGTATCTGAAGGGACGCTCCGACGGCGCCATTCGGCCCGGCCGCCTCGAAGAGCTGAAATGAGCTTCTCCCGGCCTGCGCTGCGACCGGCCTCGTCCGCGTTGTCGCGGACGATCCCGAGCGCCGCGCGACGGCTCCATGGCATCGAGCTCGTCATGGCGGCCGCTGTGCTTCTGCCGCGTTTGCCAAGCGCCGCCGAATGGCCCGGCTACGAGAAGCTGACGCGCGAACAAGTCATCGCGGCGTTGGCCAAAACTTCGGCTTCCGCTCCGGTCGATTTGTATTCCAAGAACCTCTCCGGGCTGGACCTGTCAGGCATCGATTTCAAGGGAGCGAATCTCGCGGCGGCGATCCTGAACCGCAGCAACCTTGCGAGCGCCAACCTCTCCCGGTGCAATCTCACGGTCAGCTTTGCCGAAGGCACGAACCTGACCAACGCCAATCTGCAGGGCGCGATGATGTTTTCGATGCAGCTTCAAGGGGCCAACCTGAAGGGGGCGAACCTTTCGGGTGCGCGCTTGATCGGCGATCTGAGAAGGGCGAATCTCGAGCGGGCCGTGCTCGCGAAGGTGGATGGCGCCGCGGACATGAAAAACCAATCGATGGGGCTCATGCGGGCGAACATCCTCTCGGCCAATCTGAGAGGCGCGGATCTTTCCGGATCTGATTTCTCGCGCGCCGATTTCAGCTTCTCGGACCTTTCGGACGCCAATCTCGCCGGCGCCAAACTGAGCGGGGCGGAGTTCAGCGGCACCGATATGCGCGGCGCCAACCTAGCCGGCGCCGATCTGAGCGGCTCGAATTTCATCGACACCGATTTCACCGGCGCCAATCTCGCCGATGCGAATTTCACCGCCGCCACCTTTCGCGGCGTGAGAGGAATCGACCGCGCGAACACGCGAGGAGCGCGTGGACTCCCGGCCCGGACGAGATGACCAGAAAGACCTCCGAATACTCTGCCGGCCCCGACGCGTGCGCTCAGCGACGCCCGCGGCGCCGGGCATTCGTCATGGCGGCGGCTCTGCTGCTGTCGTTTGGCGCATCGGCGCAGCAAAGCGAGACGGTCGGCGGCGACCGGGTGCTGCGCGTCTGCGAGGACCCGAACAACCTCCCATTTTCCAACCGCGCGGGAGAAGGCTTCGAGAACAAGATCGCCGAGCTCTTGGCGCGCGAACTGGGGTGGACGCTCGAGTACACGTGGTTCCCGCAGCGCATGGGATTCATTCGCAACACGCTGCGCGGGCGCGATCCCGATTCCAACCGCTTCAAGTGCGACCTGGTATTGGGGGTACCGGTCGGCTTCGAGCTGGCATCCACCACCAAGCCCTACTATCGCTCGACTTACGCGCTCGTCTATGCGAAGGGAAAAGGGCTCGATAGCGTGACCGCACCCGAGGGCTTGCTCAGGCTCGAGCCGTCGAAGCTGAATTCGCTCAAGCTCGGCGTATTCGGTCAGTCGCCCGCGGCCGATTGGCTGCTCAAGCACCGCCTGTTCGATCAGGTCGTTTCCTATCAACGCCAGTCCGGCGATCCCGAGCGCTATCCGGGCGAGATCATCGAGAAGGACTTGGCGACCGGCGCGATCGATGTCGCGTTCGTATGGGGACCGATCGCCGGCTACTTCGCGAAGAGCGCGACCTCCGCTACGGTGGCCGTCGTGCCGTTCCAGCCGGACCCGGAGATCCAGTTCGATTTTCGCATCGCGATGGGCGTGCGCTTCGGCGAGCGCGAGTGGAAGGACAGGATGGAGCGGCTGATCGAAGTCAACCGCCCTCGCATTCAAGCGATCCTCGCCGCTTACGGCGTGCCGCAGCTGGATGACGAGGGCCGGATCATGACCGTTCCGGCCGATCCCTCGCTCACTCGCGGCGCGAAGCCCGGAAAGTAGGGGCGTGCATACTTTCGGGAGCAGAAATGGGATGGAGACTCGGACGACTGGTCGCGCTACTCGCAATCGCGGGGCTTGCGTGCGTCCACGCGACGGCCGGGGAACCGAAGTCGCTCGCGCTCATGGACTTCGAGCTGATCGACGAGATGCGCTCGTTCTCCACCGAGCAGGCGCGCCGGGAAGTCGACCGGCGGATCGTCCTGATCACGACCGAGCTGGCGAAAGAGCTGGAGGGCCGCGGCATGTACCGCGTGCTCGATCGCGTCCCCGCGGCGCAGCTCATCGAGCGGCTCAAGGCTTCGCACGAGCTGCGCGCTTGCAACGGTTGCGAGATCGACATCGGCAAGGCGCTCGGCGCCGAGCGCATCGCGCTGTGCTGGGTGCAAAAGGTGAGCAACCTGATCCTGAACATCAACGTCGAAGTGCGCAGCGTGGCGACGGGCGAGACCCTCTACGCCAGCTCGGTCGATATCCGCGGCAATACCGACGAGACATGGCTGCGCGGCGTGCGCCGACTGGTCGAAAATATCCAGGAACGCAATCACCACTTGCGCTGAAAGGCCCATGCGAGCCACGCTTACCTGATTTATCACCGCGCGGCCCCGCCGCGTCGGTGGCCGGCGTAGTGTCCAAAAGGAGGAATCATCATGGCTAGTGTCAAGATACACCCAGCGGTCGACGGCGGACTGAAGCCCGCGGCGAAGAACTTTGCAGGCGGGACGCTTTATTGCAACTGCTCGCAGAACAGGGTCGAGATATCGATCAAG